>DASTOO010000376.1:0-5550 GCA_035762505.1 Candidatus Krumholzibacteriia bacterium | reverse complement strand
GGCAAGAAGGAACTCACCGTCAGGAACCCGCGCGGCCGGACGGTCGTGGTGGGGAAGCCGGGGTTGCGCGCGGTCTCGGTCGTGATCCGCAAGTCGGCGCAGGGCCGTGACGAGGCGGACGCCGCATCGCTCCTGGATCGTCTCGAAGTCGAGATCGGGAGCCGTGGCGGCGAGGTGTTCGTGGAAACGCACGAGGACGGGTCCAGCAATCGCGGCGTGTGGTCGTTCGTCAAGGGCGAGCGCCGCACGGCGTCGGTGGACTACACGATCGAAGTCCCGCACGGATTCAGCGTCGCCGCCTCGACCGCGAGCGGCGAGGTCCGCGTGTCCAATATCGCGGGGGCGGCCTCGGTGAGCGCCGCCAGCGGCGACGTCGACATCCGCGCCGTCGGCGGCGACGCCGAAATCACGATCGCCAGCGGCGACGTCAACGCGGTCGAGATCGGCGGCGACATGGAGGTCACCGCCACCAGCGGGAACGTGGTGATCGACAACGTGAAGGGCAAGCTCGAGCTGCACGGTACGAGCGGCGACTTCAAGGTCACGCGCATCGGCCGCGGGGCGGACATCCGGCTCACGAGCGGCGACCTGATCCTGGAGGGGTGTTCCGGCAACCTCACGTTCGACGCGGCCAGCGGCGACGCCCGCATCACGGAGGTAATGGGCAGCGTGGAAGCCAGCTCCTCGAGCGGCGACATCGAGGTGCTGATCGTGCCGATCGCGGACCGCACGTTCGAGTTGAGCACGTCGAGCGGCGACATCGACGTCTTCTACGTGGCCGTCAAGGATTACGGATTCCAGCTCGACATCCAGACGGCGAGCGGATCCATCGAGGGGGATCTCCCCATCAAGGTAAGCCGGGTAGATCGCCGCCGTCTGCAGGGTGTGGTGGGCAGCGGGGCTGCTCGCGTCGACATCGAGACGGCGAGTGGCGATGTGACTATACTGGAGCGAAGCGAGTCCGCCTCGAAGCGCGACCGCTAGGATCGGAAACAGACCATGAACTGCGAAACCGCCAGGAACCTGATGCAGCCGTACCTCGAGGGCCGCCTCGCGACCCTGGAGCGCAACGACTTCGTGTACCACGTGACGGAATGCGCCGCGTGCGAGTCGGAAGTGATCGAGTATCGCGACGTGTTCCGCTGCCTGCGCGAGCTGCCGCGCTTCGAGGCGCCGTCGCGCCTGGGCGTCTCCGTCATGGCGCACCTTCGGGCGGAGGGCATGATCCACGAGCCGCGCTTCCCGTGGGCGCGCCGCGCCGTGGGCGGGTACCTCGCCGTTCCCGCGCGCGTCCGCTATCCGGCCACGGCCGTGCTGCTGATCGCCGTTCTGTATGCACCGGTCGCGCTGATACTCTCCGGCACGCGCGGCTCCATCGCCGGCGCCGCGGAAGGATTCGCGCGCGCGGTGCTCTGGATCCAGGGAACGGTGGCGTCGCTCGGCACCGTCGCGGTACTCGAGCCGTACGTGCGCGTCGCGCGCACGGTGTTCGGCGCGGTGACCGCCTACCTGTCGCCGGGCATGCTGATCGCCGCGGCACTCGTCGCCGCCGTCATCGTGCTCACCGCGACGCGCCACGGCCGCAGGAAGAGGCCCTCGGGTCATGCGATGTTCTCTCTCTAGCCGGGTGCTGTCCGCCGCGGGGCTCCTGTTGCTCGCGGCGGCGTTCTCCGCGCCGACCGGGGTGGCGCCCGCGGGCGCATTCCCGGGCGGGGAGACCGATACGATCACGGTGGAGATAACCCCGCCGCCGACTCCGTCGACACCCGGTGTGCCTGCGCCCCCGCCCGTCAAGAAGCGCATCGTCATCGGCGGGAGCGGTGTCCGCATCGAGGGCGAGGTGAACGAGGACGACTCCTCCTCGTTCGACTACGATTTCACGTTCGGCAACGTACACGAGGAGCACGGCGGCGACGACAACATCGTGCGCGTGGGCGAGAGCGTCTACGTCGCGCCGGGCGAAGTCGTGCCGGGCGACGTGGTCGTGTTCGGCGGCAACGCGATCATCGAAGGGACCGTCGCGGGCTCGGTGGTGGTGCTGGGCGGCGAGATCCGCATGCGTAACGGCGCCGAGGTCAAGGGCGACATCGTCGCCATCGGCGGCAAGATCGCCGAGGACGAGGACGTCGTGGTGCGCGGCGAGAAGATCGTCGTGGGCGGCATTGCGACCCGCATGGGCGATACCCTCGACATCGCGGGCGGCAAGCTGCGCGGAATCATCTCCGGGTTCCTGCTCTTCGTCGGTCTCATTCTGTTCTTCATCACCATGCTGTTCCTGCGCGCACGCGTGGAGCGCACCGGCGAGTATCTCTCGTCCGGTCTCCTGCGCAGCTTCGGCGCGGGGGTCCTGGCTTCGATCGCGCTCCAATTCGGAATCCTCATCGTGACGATTCCGCTGATCATCACGGTCATCGGCATCCCGCTCGCGGTGATCCTCTTCTTGAGTTACGTCGGCGTGTTCGTGATCGCGTGCACGGTGTTCGTGTACGCGGTGGGGCGCGCGGTCTCGTCGCGTCTCGGCTTTACCGGGGGCGGCTTCGGCCGCCTGGCGATCGGGTTCCTCGTCCTCGCCATTCCCGAGCTCGTCGCGTTCGTCTTCGACGCGATCGGCAACGGGCCGCTCGGCGTCTACGTGTTCTTGAAGATCGTGAGCCTCGTCGTGTGGCTCTTCGGCTACGTCGTCGGACTCGGCTCGATCGTCCTGAGCCGCTTCGGCACGCGCCCGCCCGTGGGGCTGGAGCCGCCGGCCACCCGCGTTCCCGAGTTCGCCACCCACCCGACCGCCTGATCCCGGCCGGCGCCCGGATTTGACTTTCGCCGCCGTTCACCGGGGGCGTATCCTTGTTGGGTATGCGATGTTCCCTATCGAGAGGGGCGGTGCTGTTCCTCGCGCCCCTGCTGGCCGGCTTCCTCTGCATCGATTCCACCGCGGCGACGCAGCGCTTCGAGAGCGAGGCGTATCAGTGGGCCCAGGGCCGGCTGATCGACACCGTCTACGTCCACGGCAACACGCGGGTGAAGTCTATCGCGATCCAGCGCGAGCTCGAGTCCCGCCAGGGCGGGCGGCTGGACGCGCGATCGGTGGACCGGGACCAGCGCTACGTCGGCGACCTGAGCCCGTTCGCGACGGTCGCGATCCACGTCGAGCCGGTGGGCGCCGACCGCTGCGTGCTGCACGTGGTTGTGACGGAGCGCCCGACGCTCCTTCTCAAACTCATCTATCCGGTGCTCGATTACGACTTCAACACCGAGCGCGTCGTCTACGGCGTGAAGTGGTACGACCGGAACTTCCGCCGCCGGCTGGAGAGCTTCTCCCTCGACGCGCGGCGCGACAACCGGGGCAACGACTCGGCCGGCGCGTCCTGGTCCACCGCCTGGATCGGATGGAAGCACGTCGGCGCCGGCGCCAACCTCACCTACCTGAACCGGCAGGAGGCCTCGTCGGAGCCGGGCATCGTGGAGCAGACGCGCGGGGCGGTGTCCCTCTCGCTGCCGCTGACGGAGAGCCGGATCGCGTTCTCGCAGATGATCTTCGGCATGGGCCTCGCGCGCAACCGCATCGGCATTCGCGGCGAGGAAACCCGGGGGGAAAACCTGCTCAGCCCGTCGCTGGGATTCCGCTTCGACGATCGCGACGGCAGCATCAAGCCGCGCAACGGCGTGTACTTCTTCGTCAATGTGCTCGCCAACCAGGTGATCAACGGCGCGCAGGATACGTACTACCGGCTCGACAACGACATCCGCTACTTCCGTCCCCTGGATGAATCCACCGTGATCGGCCTGCGCTCGCTCGCGACCATTCAACTCGCCGAATACCCGGACTACATCCGCTTCGGCATCGGGGGGCCGGGCACGATCCGCGGTTACGAGCGCAGCGAGTTCCGGTCCGCCCACCGCTGGGTGCAGTCGCTGGAGCTGCGCATCATGCCGTGGCCGAAACTCCTCTACCGGATTCCCTTCATCGGGATCAGCGACTTTCAGCTCGGGCTTGTCGCGTTCGTCGATACCGGCATCGGCTGGACCGAGAGCGGGGAGTTCCACTACGACAACTTCCACAGCGGGTTCGGGATGGGTCTCCGCCTGTTCTCTCCCATCCAGGATGTGCTTCGGGTGGACTTCGCTTCGACCCCGCGGGGCGGCCTGCGGCCCTACTTCTCGACCGGCGCGAGTTTCTAGTCCCGTCCTCGGACTTGGCCCAGGGATCCACCGGACGGCCGACCGGTAAGATTTCCCCTAATGACGTCCCGATTTCGCCTGATGGTGGCCGTTCTTCCTCATGGATAACCTGACTGTTACCGAAACGGGTGCCTCACGGTGGGCGCACAGGTCACAGTCGAGTCGGAAAGGAGAAATCCTTGGCCCGGGGACGAAAGAGACAGCGACTCAAGCGAGTGCTGGACGTCATCGCCGCCCGACGAACTCCCTCAGGTCTGGAACGTGCTGCGCGGCGAGATGAGCTTCGTCGGACCAAGGCCGGAACGGGCGCACTTCGTCCGCCAGTTCGAACGGCTGATCCCGGGATACGCGGATCGGTTTGCTGTCCTCCCGGGCATCGCAGGCCTGGGCCAGTTGTGCTCGGGTTACGACACGTCGCTGCGGACGGTGCGGAGAAAGACGCGCTACGACCGCCTGTACGTGCGCCGCGGCGGGACCGCTCTCGATGCCGCGCTCGTGGTGGCGACATTCGTGTACGTGGCGGTCCCCCGGGGTCGGCGCCACGCGCACGGCGCCTGGCCAGTCTCCGTGCTCCCCCCGCCCTCCTTTCCCGCCATCCACCGATGGCGACTCGTTCCGATTGTGGCCAAGCTCCTCCTTGCGAGCCCCCAACCGAAGGCACTGGGTGGTGCCACCCAGCCGCCGGCCACCCATGTGGAAAAGCTCCCAACTTAACGGCTGACAACGGGTTCAGCGGCCGCTGCGGGGTCGTCTCGGTTGGGAATCCCGCGGTCGCCGCGATTTCGGAGGGGTCGTTAACCCGCACTCCAGCAAGGCGTTACGCGGGAGGGCTTCCGGCTCGCGGGCACCTGGACATTCCCCGGGCCGGGAATCAACCGGTCGGGGAATGTCGAATGCAGCTAACCACTTTGGAGGGATATAAGGACTTTATCGGATGAAATACGGTATGACGCAATTCTGGGCTCGAGGAGCGGTTGTGGCGGCGGTCGCGCTGGCCGCGATGCCTGCTCCAGCGTCCGCGGCGGGGAGCCGGATGACGCTTCCGAACGGCCTGTCCGTCACCGTGTACGACTCCGACTACCTGGCCTCGCGTCTCACGACCCTCGACGGCGATCCTGCCATCCTTCTGGCCGACGGGCGTTACCTGCCCGTAATCACCGACATCAACGACCCCTCCATCTGGAACAAGGGCGACGGGTCGTTTCATCCGTTCACGATCGACGCCGCGGTGCGGGCGTTGCGCGAGCTCGATCACCCGTCGCTGAATCTCACGCTGCGCGTGTACCTCCTGCCGTACCCGAGACGAAACGTGCTCGTGAGCTCGACGAGCGGCGTGGACGTATTCCTGAGCCCGCATGTTCTCGAGATCGACCC
>DASTOO010000375.1:0-3512 GCA_035762505.1 Candidatus Krumholzibacteriia bacterium | reverse complement strand
TTGCCAATGCCCTTGCCGCGAAAAGCGGCATCGACGAACAGGTCGTCGAGCCAGAGCGCGCGCCTGCCCATCATGCTCGTGAATGAGAAGAAAGAGGTGGCGTAGGCGATGGGCTTGCCATCGACGAACGCCAGGAGCGCGCGCGCCGCCGGAGCTTCGCCGAACAGGGTGGCGCGAAGGGACGCCTCGGTGGCGGTGACCGTCAGTTTCTCGAACTCCGCCATCTTCCGGATGAAGGTCAACAACAACGGAACATCGGCGGGCGTCCCGTCGCGCACCTCGACTCTAAAGTTGTTCACGGTCAGGATCATTTGCGTTTCTCCCTGGGTGTCTCATTGAAGCCGAATGCGACAACCCACCACGTCGCGCAGCTCAGATAGGCAAGATAGGGCACCTGCCCTCGGCTTATCGACCAGACCCGACCGGCTCGAGAAGTTCGCGCCCCAGACGGCCGATTTCGGTCGGCAGATTCCCCTCCACCGGCGGGTTGTCGTATCCGTCTATCCACATGAGGCTCAGTCGCTCGCCGTTCTTCTCAATCACACGGCCGAGATGCCGGACGAAGCGAGTTGGCCGGGGAGGCGCGTCGTTCCATTCGAGCCCTGGTTCGAAGAACATGTAGATGTCCCATTCGGGAGACTTCTCGTAGCGGGACTTCATTTGCGGCATCGATTCGCGCAACCAGTGGTCCGCGGGAAGTGATGCCAGGGCCTGATCGTAGGCATGCGAGAAGACACGTCGCCGCAACACGTCGCCCACTCGGCGGTTGGGATCGTAGCATTGTTCCACACGCGTCGAGTCGAACATCCTGGACGCTTCGCGCGCGGCGTCCTCGCTGTCGCCCGGCATCATAGGCGACCACACGATCGTGACGACCAGCGAGTCACCCGGATAACGATCGACCAACTCCTGCTTCACGGCAGAAGCGCCATGCAGGCATTCACTTCAGGTGGGCGAAAGAATGGCGACAAATCGGACACGGGTCGAGGCGGCGTTGAAGTGCGCGGTGAGCGGATCCAGCTCGCCGTTGAGCACGCGCAGCGATGTGCTCGGTGTGGCGGCGGGCTTGGGCGGCGGGGCCGGCTTGTCGGCTTGCGCGGAGTACCCAGCCTGAGCAATGGCCTGGATCAGATCATTGGTGCCGATCGTGACATCCGGCGCCAAGCCGATAACAACCGTTCCGTCGTTGTATGACGCCTCCGCCAGCGCGACTCCGGGCAACCGCCGAAGCGCCGCTTCGATCCCGGTCTCGCACCCGGTGCACGTCATGCCGTCGACGCGGAGCGTGATCTCGCGGGGTGCGCGAGTCGATACTGGCGATGATCGCTCACCGAACACCGCGTCCACGTACCGCGGAAAGACCGTGAATGCGACTACGCCGAGCGCTGAGATGGCGAGCACCACCCGGTTCAGTTTGCGTCGACGGCGAGGAATCGGGGCACACTCGCACGAGACCGGCGTTCGCGGACGGCGTTCGTTCGACCACACGCCGAAGGCAAGCAACGCCACAGCAAGGCCTATCAGCCAGGGGCGAAGCGACGCGAACGCGAGCGAAAGCCCTCCCGCCGACAGCCCGGTCGCAACCAGGACCAGCGGCAGCCAGCAACATGCGGAGGAAAGCGCGGCCGCGACTACGGAGCTCGCCGTTACAAGGCTCGCGCGCGATACGGAGAGAGCAGACGACGCGCCCGTGAGTGCCGAGGCGATCATCTCGTCCGGCGGAACCCCGCCGGCCTCGTACACGCGGCAGCTCAAACCAAAGTCGGAGCGATCCCGGCCGGAAGGATCAATGTCCACGCCGTTGACGCGCACGCTCGGCGATCCCAGGAACCGTTCGCGCATCGCGTCTTCGACCGACGCAACGGGGATGAAATGAAGGTCGATCTCGACGCCCAGACCGGCCGCGACCGCGCGGATCCGACCCGCTGTCGGCAGCACGTTCGGACAACCATCAAAGTGGAGAATATCGATTCTGATCACCGCGCGTACCTCCACCACGTACGGTGCAGCCTGAACCACTGTTCAAGGTCAAGAGGAAGGTCGGCCTCCTCGATTCAGCCGTTCCAGCGCCCGGCAACGCTCCGCCACGCCGGGATTCTCGCACAGGCCATGCATCGATCGGAGCCTTCGCCGGTGCTCCCGGAGCTCGGCCATTTGGCGATCGAGAGTATCCAACCGGCGCTCGATGACGGTCCGCACGGCGGCGCACTGCTGAACACGGACATCCAACAGACGAAGCAGCGTCCGGATGTCGGCGACGGTAAAGCCGAGCGACTGGGACATCCGGATCAAGCGTACACGGGCGACGGCATCGCTGGCATACACGCGATAGTTGGAACGGGTTCGCTCGCGCGGAGCGAGCAGCCCCGCGCGCTCCCAGTATCGAATGGTCGAAACGGGCACGTCGCATTCACGAGCGAGATGACCGATGGTCATGACTCCAGACATTGGTTTCACCGCCGAAAAAGGGCCCCCTCGAACCGAATCAGGTCGGCAGGATTATACCTCCGTCCCGCGCGAGCCGCTTCAGCATCTCCGATCAAACGTCGCCCGCGTGATCGGAACCACCCACACCATCACGCAACCTCGGGCGGATGTTCTGGTTGAGGTGGAAGACGTTATCGGGATCGTACGCGGTCTTCACGTCTGCGAGCCGGTCGTAGACGGAGTCGCCGTACGCCTCGCGGACCCGGTCGGGGTCTTCGTCGCCGCCGAGGAAGTTCACGTACACGCCTTCGCGGAAACGGCCGAGGGCGGCGAAGAACCCCCTGGTCCAGGCGGTGTCCCGGTCGCCGAAGGTCTCGCCGGGCCGCCACACACCATCGAGGGTGATCGCGTGCGACGCCTGCCGGTTCCCGAACGCAGTCCCGCCCTCCACCACTCGGCCCACCGCCCCCTTCAGATGGAACATCGCCACGTACGACCGTGGCGACGAGCAGGAGAACGCGTGCTCGACGATCACGTCGATCAAGTCATCGCGCAGCTCCGGGAGGTGGGTGGACTTCCAGTAGTACTTCCAACCGTGGACGACGGTCGAGTCGAGCGCGCTCTGGAATCCCACGTACGGCTTGGGCCCGACCAGGTCGAGGAGGGGAGTCCTGGATGCGCGGAGCGGGCCGAGCCACCGCTCACCGTCCTCGATCGGGCCTGCATAGCAGGTACCCACCATCACCACCGGGCGCCAGTGCAGTTCCTCCGGGATGACGGGCAGAGGTGGCGCAGCGCCGAACCTCACGACCGTGCCGAGCTCGTCGGGAGCGTCGCGGATGAAGTCGCGGTAGAAGCGAAGGACCTCCCGAGCGTCGCTCGCGTCCCAGAGGATGGGACCGGCCAGCACGGTGGGCCCGACGGAGTGGAGGAGGAACTCGAACGATGTGACCACGCCGAAGTTGCCGCCGCCGCCTCGCAACGCCCAGAACAGGTCGGGGTGCTCATCCCCGGACGCGCGCAGCAACTCGCCGTCGGCCGTCACGACGTCGACGGCGAGGAGGTTGTCGACCGTGAGGCCGTGC
>DASTOO010000374.1:0-4091 GCA_035762505.1 Candidatus Krumholzibacteriia bacterium | reverse complement strand
TGGAGCACCAGACGATGACCTCGCTCAACGGCTCGTCGCTCGGCCTCGTTGCGCACGAGCTGGGGCACCAGTGGTACGGCGACGAGATCTCACCCCGCGCCTGGCCGCACCTGTGGCTCAACGAGGGGTTCGCGACATACTCGGAGATCGTCTATTTCGAGACGCGCGCGTCCGTCTACCCCGGACAGGCCGCGGGCCTGCTCACGTCGCGCTACAACACCGCGCAGTTTGCGACCGGAACGCTGGTGCTCGAAGACACGACGAGCGTCAGCAACATGTTCGACTTCAACCGGGTTTACGCGAAGGGGGCGGTCGTGCTGCACATGCTCCGTTTCGTGGTGGGCGACGTCGTGTTCAAGGACATCCTGCGCGCGTACGCGTCGGACCCCGCGGTGGAGTACGGGGTGGCGACGACCGCGGACTTCCAGCGGGTGGCGGAGACCGTGTCCGGACTCGATCTCGACGTGTTCTTCAGCCAGTGGGTGACGGACGGCACCGGCAACCCGTTCTATCAGTCCTTCCACTACTGGCAGCCCTCGGCCGGCGGGTACGACGTGTGGGTGACGCTCAAGCAGTTCCAGACGCTCCCGTGGTCGAACGTCGATGTGTTCGAGACGCCGATCGACATCGCCGTGATCACGACCGCGGGGGAGGAGCGCTTCCGCGTGGAGAACAACCAGCGCAGCCAGGTCTTCCAGCTGAGCGTGGCCGCGGAGCCGGTGTCGGTCGTGATCGACCCGGATCACCGGATCCTGCGGAGCGACGTCCTCACCGCCGTCTCGGGCGATACGCCGTCCCTCCTCACCATCACGGCCCTCGCGCCCAACCCGGCGCGGAACGTCTTCACGGCGCATTACCAGGCGGGCGAAGCGGATCGCGTCGAGGTCGAGGTGTTCGACGTGGCGGGGCGCCGCGTACTGGCGCGGCCCGGACGGAGCGTCGCCGGATCGGGGACGGAGATGATCGACACGTCGACATACGCGTCGGGCGTGTACTTCCTGCGCCTGCGGACGGAGCACGGCGTGGCGACGCGCAAGTTCGTGGTGGTGCGCTGAGCGGGTCCGGTCAGCCGCCGCCGAACGTGCGCCGCAGCCCCTCCTGGACCCCGACCGCGGGCGACCAGCCCAGGACGTTCTTCGCCTTCGTGACGTCGAAAGGCGAGAGCGGCTTCAACGAGCGGATGCGGTAGCGCGTGAGCGGGACCTCGCGCTTCATGAGCCTCCCCAGGATCTCGATTCCGGTGGCCATAATCATGAGGAACCACACCGGCACGCGCTGCACCCGCAATCCCTCGACAGCCGCGCAGTGGCGCAGGTAGTCGTTCTGGCTCACGCGCGCCGGGTCGACCACGTTCACGAGCTGCCCCGTTGCCGCATCCGACCTTTCCGCGAGCAGGAGCGCGTCCACCACGTCGTCGCGGTAGACCAGCGGGAGCAGCCGCGACCCGTTCCCCGCCACCAGCCAGCGACCCGCGATTCCGATGACGCCGTTGGGGGTGACGCGTTCCGCGCCGGGGCCGAAAATCTGCCCGGGCCGCACGATCACCGCGCGCAGCCCGCGCTCCCTGATGGCGTCGAGCACCATCTTCTCCGCCAGCAGCTTGGTGCGCGTGTACGCACCGCGCCGGTCGGGGAAAGGCTCGTACGCCGTGCTCTCCGTGACCGCGACGCCGGTCGCGTGCCCGGCGTGATCCACCACGCTCAACGAGCTCACGTAAACGAGCTTCTTCACGCCATGGCGCAGGCACGACTCGATGATGTTGCGCGTGCCCCACACCGTCGCCTGCTCGAACTCCGCCGCTCCGCCCTTCATCGCGGCGCCGAGGTGATACACCACGTCGACGCCCTCCACCGCGTGGTCCACCACGTCCGGCTGGCCGAGGCTGCCCCGCACGACGCCGCCGTCCTCCGGCGAACCCGCCGGCAGCGGCCGGCGGACGAGCAGGCGCGGGCGCTCGCCGTTCTCGCGCAACCGCTCCACCAGCGCGCGCCCGAGGAATCCGGCGCCGCCGGTGACGAGGATCCGCGCCGGGGGAAGTGCGCGCGTCACCTCCGCGCGCAGTCTCGCTTCCTTGTCATGGTCGGCGGCGGCGCAGGTCTGTTCGATCCACGCGACCATGCGGCGGCCCTCGTCGGGCGGAACGGGGAGCGGTTGCGCGTTGCGCAGCGCGAGGTGAAAGTCGTGCACGCAGCGATAGATGCCGGGTGACGGCTTGAGCGAACCGGTCATGAACCGGATCAGGTTGACGGGGACGCGGAGCGAGCGGCGCACGGCGTTCCGGTAGCCGTTGATGATGTTCCCGATCTGCTTGGGACCGGGGAGGATACGATTGACTTCGCACACCTGCAGGAAGCGGTCCACGCGGATGACGCCGCGCGTCCCGTGGATCTCGAGCTCGCTCTGGATGGGCCGCGTGTTCCACGAGATGTAGATCGAGCCGGTGCCGTTCTCGCACTCGGCGTAACCGCGCCACTCGTCGAAGGTGAGCATCGGGTCGCGCCCCGTCTCGTACCAGCGCACGTCGAGCTTGCGGATGGGCCCGACCAGGCTCTCCACCAGGTACATGCTGTGCACGCCGAGATCGCGGAACGGGTACGACCCCTGCCGGTACGGCGCCGGGAGCGGCCCGCCCGCGTAGGTCGGGTAGTCGGAGCTGCGGATCGAGTGCACGCCGAGGATGTCGCCGCACGCGCCCGAGCGCGCGAGCGCGATCGCCTCCAGCACCACCGGATCGAAGCGGTCCGAGTGGTTGACCGATAGCTGGACGCCCTTTTCGCGCGCCCGCGCAATCATGCGGTCGCATTCCTCCGCCGATTCCGCCATGGGCTTCTCCACGAAGACATGGCAGCCCATGTCCATCGCCGCGAGTGCCAGCGGACAGTGGAATTCCGGCGGTGTGAGGATATGGACGACGTGCGGCTTCGCCGCCCCCATTTCTGCGAGGTCGGCATACACGGCCGCGACGCCGAAGCGCGCGGCGAGCGCCTGGGCGCGACCGCGGTCGCGGTCGCAGATGCCGACCACGTCGACGAAGGGCAGCACCTTCAGCGCGCGCAGGTGGTGGGCGGCGACGTAGCCCGCGCCCACGAGCGCCACGCGCACGCGGTCGCTTCCGGTCGGATGGGATGGGTCGGTCATGTTGCTCGCGCGGCGACTAGAAGAACATCTTGGCGATCCGAAGCGCGCCCTGCGCCCACGGCACCCGGTGCGACACGCCCGACTGCCCGCCCAGCTTGTCGACGTTGGCGAGATACCAGTCGTAGTTGCGGATCAGCGCGTCGCGGTTCGAGTACCTGGGGCGGAACCCGAGCTTCCTCTCCGCCTTCTCGATGGAGACGAACGACTCCTTCCCCACCGTCTCGTAGATCCACTTGTAGAGCGGGGAGAGCTTGAGCGCCTCCAGGAACCGCAGCGCCATGATCGCCGGTTTCTCGGGGAGTGACACGATTTTTTTTCCGTGGCCGGCGTGGTCCAGCACCGCCTGGAAGTCCGAGCGCGGCGTGCCGAACTCCTTCGCGCCGATGTTGAACGTGTCGTTCACGACGTCGTTCGGGAGCATGCAGCACAGCCAGATGGCGTCGCACAGGTCTTCCACGTCGAGGTACTGGTACGGGTTGTCGCCGCGCCCCAGTATCGGAAAGTTATGCCCGTCCTTCGCCCAGTCGTACAGCATGGCGAACACGCCCAGCCGCTCCGGGCCGATAAACGACTTCGGGCGGATGATGGGGACGATCATGCCACCCGCGCGCGCGTCCGTGCACAACCGCTCCGCGGCGACCTTGGCCTCGCCGTAGGGACCGACGCCGTGCATCTGGTCGGTTTCGAGGAGCGGGTGATGATCCGGGATGCCGTACACCGCGGTGGACGAGATGTGGATGAAGCGCTGCACGCCGGCGCGCTTCGACTCCTCCAGCATGGTGCGGGTGCCGTCGACGTCGGTCGAATAGATGTCCGCCGGCTTGTAGAGCGGGAGGGCGGCGGCGGCGTGGATCACGATGTCGACGCCTTCGAGGGCCCGCTTCACGTCGGCGCCGTTGCGGATGTCGCCCCGGATCTCCGTGATCCGGCCGCGGCAATCCGCGTAGTCGAAC
>DASTOO010000373.1:0-6541 GCA_035762505.1 Candidatus Krumholzibacteriia bacterium | reverse complement strand
TCTGGTCGAGCGACGGGGGTGCACGCCCGCCGGCCGACGCCGTCGGACTGATCTCATACAGCGTCCTCCTCCCGGATGCGGGCTCGCTCGACGCCCTGGCGGTCCGACTGCAGACCGCCGGAGCGCCCGTCCGTTCCGACGACGGCGGACGCATCCGCGCGGCCGACCCCGACGGCATATTCATCGAGCTCGTCGTCGCCTGACCCGCTCCCAATCCCGCGCAACCGCCCGGCACACCGACCACCCGGACGCAGTTTCCTTTGATCGTGCACGACCTCCGGTGTAGCATCCGGTGTCAAACCCCGAACCGGTCCCAAATCCCCGGAGATACCCATGTCACCGCGCCGGACTGCCGCCACATTCCTCATCTGGCTCGCCGCACTCCCCGGCACGCTCGATGCGATTGCCGCCGAACCACCCGTTGCTGCCAGGCGACCACACTTCACCGTCACGCACGAAGACACGCTGCGCGACGACTTTTTCTGGCTGCGCGAGAAGACGAATCCGGAGGTGCGGGGCTACCTCGAAGCGGAGAACGCCTACGCGGCGGAGATGATGGCACCGACCGCGGGGCTCCAGGAGATGTTGTACGCCGAGATGCTCGCGCGCGTGCAGGAGACGGACGTCGACGTGCCCTACCGCGACGGCGACTTCTACTATTACAAGCGCACGGAGGCGGGAAAGCAGTATCCGATCCACTGCCGGAAGAAGGGAAGCCTGGGCGCGGCCGAGGAAGTCCTCCTGGACCTCAACGCGATGGCGGAGGGGCTCGAGTTCCTGAGCGTGGGCGACGTCGCACCGAGCGACGACGGAACGCTCCTCGCCTACACGACCGACACGACGGGTTTTCGCCAGTACGTCCTGCACGTGAAGGACCTCCGCACCGGCGAGCTCATTTCCAGCGTTGCGGAGCGCGTCACCGGCCTGGCCTGGGCCGCCGACAACGCCACGCTGTTCTACGGCCAGGAGGATCCCGCGACGAAGCGCTGGCACAAGGTCTACCGTTACGTGGCCGGTTCCGACCGGTCGGATCTGGTCTACGAGGAGACCGACGAGCTGTTCGATCTCTACGTGGCGCGATCCCGCAGCCGCAAATACCTGTTCCTGATCGCCGCCAGCTCGATCACGAGCGAAGTCTGGTACGTGTCCGCCGCGCGCCCCGGCGACGCGCCGGTAAGTATCGCCGGGCGCCGCGACGGGCACGAGTACTACGTCGACCACTCCGGCGAGCGCTTCTACATCCGCACGAACGACCAGGGGCCCAACTTCCGCCTGGTAACGGCCCCGGTGGCCTCGCCGGGCGAGGCCTCGTGGTCGCAAATCTGGGGACACCGCGGCGATGTCATGCTCGAGGCCGTCGACTGCTTCGATCGTTACTACGTGCTCACGGAACGGGAGGGCGGCGTGCCGCAGATCCGGGTGGCGGACAACCGCAACGGACGCTCGCACCGCGTGGTGTTCCCGGAGCCGGTGTACTCGGTGGAACTCGAGGACAACCACACGTTCGAGACGGCACAACTCCGCATCGCGTACGAGTCGTTCGTGACGCCGGCGTCGGTGTTCGACTACCACATGAAGAACCGCGAACGCGTGCTTCTCAAGGAGAAGCCTGTGCCGGGCTACGATCGCTCGAAGTACAGGTCGGAGCGGATCGAGGCTCCGGCGCCGGACGGGACCCGCGTTCCGGTGTCGATCGTCTACCGTAGCGACCGCAAGCCGAAGAACCGGCCGATGTTGCTGCTCGGTTACGGGTCCTACGGCGCGTCCATGGACATCTGGTTCTCGCAGGAGCGATTGAGCCTGTTGGACCGGGGCGCGATCTTCGGGATCGCACACGTTCGCGGGGGCGGCGAACTCGGCAAGCGCTGGCACGAGGAAGGCCGCTTGATGAACAAGATGAACACGTTCACCGACTTCATCGCGTGCGCGGACTGGGTCGTGAAGAAGGGTTACACCTCGCGCGACCGCCTTGCCATCACGGGCCGCAGCGCGGGCGGCCTCCTCATCGGCGCGGTGGTCAACCTGCGCCCCGACTTGTGCAAGGCGGTCTTCACGGCGGTGCCATTCGTGGACATGATGAACACCATGCTGGACCCCACGCTTCCGCTGACCATCGGAGAGTATCTGGAGTGGGGGGATCCCAACGAGAAGGCGGCGTACGAGTACATGAAGCGCTACTCGCCGTACGACAACGTCGCGCGACGCGAGTACCCCGTGATGCTGGTCCGCACCTCGTTCAACGACAGCCAGGTCATGTACTGGGAACCCGCCAAGTGGGTGGCGAAGCTGCGCGCGCACAAGACGGGTGACAACCTGCTCCTCTTCCGCACCAAGCTGGAGCCGGGCGGTCACAGTGGGGCATCGGGCCGCTACGACCGGCTGCGCGACACGGCGTACGAATACGCGTTCGTTCTCACCCAGCTGGGAATCGGAACGCGGGGGGATTGATGTGACCGAGGCAATTCGCAACGATACGGCGCGCTGGCTGGAACTGCTGGACGACATCGCCAGCCGCGCGGATGCAATTGCGTTGCGCTGGTTCGGCGAACCGAGCCTGCGCGTGGACGACAAGTCCGACGGATCGCCGGTGAGCGAGGCGGACCGCGCCATCGAGACGATGGCGCGCGACCTCGTCGCGTCGCGCCAGCCGGGCCTCGGCGTGCTGGGCGAGGAGCAGGGCGACGCCCCGGCCTCGAACGGCGCGCGGCTCATCATCGATCCCATCGACGGAACGCGCAACTTCGTGCGCGGGATTCCCGTATTCGCGTCGCTGCTGGCGATCGAACAGGATGACGTGGTGGTGGCCGGCGTCGTGTCGGCCCCTGCACTCGGCGCCCGCTGGAGTGCGGCGCGCGGCGTGGGAGCGTTTCGCGGCGGGAGGAGGCTGCGGGTATCGACGATCGACGACCTGGCGCGCGCCCACCTGTTCCATGCGGACCTGAGCGGCCGCGCGGAGGCGCCGCCGCCGGAGCGGCTCGCCCCCATCTTCCGCCGCGTGCTGCGCACGCGGGGCTTCGGTGACTTCTACCAGCACATGCTGGTGGCGGAGGGAGCCGGCGAGATCGCGATCGATCCCAAGATGCAGCCGTGGGACATCGCCGCCGTGAAGATCGTCGTCGAAGAGGCCGGCGGGCGATCGACCTCGTTCCACGGGGAGGACACGATCCGCGGCGGATCGCTGCTTTCGACCAACGGCGTCCTCCACGCGGCGCTGGTGGAGGCGCTGGCGCGCTGAGCGGCACCGTCGCGCCGGTTTTAGTGTTCGCCGCGGTCCGAGATCGTTGTACGATGCCGGGACGTCTTGCAAGGAGGTCGTCATGGGAAGGATCATCGGGGGAGTTGTTCTGGGATACGTCGTCATGGTGGCCGCTGTCATGGTCACCTTCACGATCGTGTACATGGCGATGGGTGCCGACCGCGCGTTCCAACCGGATTCCTACCACGTGACGGGACTCTGGCTCGCGGCCAGCACGATTCTGAGCCTGGGGGCGGCGATCCTGGGTGGATGGGTCGCGGTGCGGATCGGAAAATCGACCCGCGCCGCGGTGTACCTTGCCATCGCGGTGGTCGTGATCGGCGTGGTGTTCGCGCTGCCGACGCTGAACGCGCCCCGCAGCGACGAAGTGCGCACCGGTGACATCGGCAATACCGAAGCAATGATGAAGGCGCAGCAGCCGCCCGCGGTCGCCATTCTCAACCCCGTCATCGGCGGGATCGGCGTCATGATCGGCTCCCGCCGGCGCAAGACGTCCTGACTGGAGAGAGAGAGGCGCGCGTGGCCTGGCTGTATCTCGTCATCGCCGGGATCATGGAGTGGGGCTGGCCGATGGGGCTCAAGTTCGCCTCCAACCCGGGACACCGGGCGTGGGCCATCGCGCTGGCGGTGGTGTCGATTCTCCTCAGCGGATACTTTCTGTTGCTCGCGCAGCGAACCATTCCGATCGGCACCGCTTACGCGGTGTGGACGGGGATCGGGGCGGTGGGGACGTTCGTGCTCGGGATCCTCGTGCTCGGCGAACCCGCCCAGCTCGCGCGCTTCCTGTTCGTGGGGCTGATCGTGGTGGGGATTCTCGGCCTCAAGCTGTCGTCCTGAACGGGATCATCGCGGCGCGACAGGCGCTCCTACACGGTGGCCGGGCGCTTCGACGCGACCTTGCGCAACTGGTCGTTCAGGATCTTCTTCCGGAGCCGGATCGCTTTGGGAGTGATCTCCACCAGTTCATCGTCCTCGATGAACTCGAGCGCGAACTCGAGCGTCATCTCGCGCGGCGGTGTGAGCTGGATGGCGTCGTCCGCGCCGGATGCGCGCATGTTGGTGAGCTTCTTCTCCTTGATCGCGTTCACGACCAGGTCCGAGCCCTTGTTGTTGACGCCGATGATCATGCCCTCGTACACGGGCTCGCCGGGACGGATGAAGATCTCGCCGCGCTCCTCGAGGCTCCACAGCGCATACGCCACCGCGTTGCCGGGATGCAGTGCGATCTGCACGCCGTTGTTGCGCCGCGGCATCTCGCCCTTGTAGGGCTGGTACTCGTAGAAGTTCTGGTACATCACGCCCGTGCCGCGCGTCATGGTGAGGAACTCGTTGCGGAAACCAATGAGCGCGCGCGTCGCGACGATGAACTCCATGCGAATCGTCCCCACGGCGCTGTGCGTCATCGTGCGCATCTCCGCCTTGCGGCGGCCGAGTGCGTCGATCACCGTGCCCTCGTAGCCCGGGTCCACCTCCACCACCACTTCCTCCACCGGCTCGAGCAGGATGCCGTCGATCTCCTTCAGAATCACGCGCGGGCGCGAGACCTCCATCTCGTAGCCCTCGCGCCGCATCGTCTCGATGAGAATGGCAAGGTGGAGCTCGCCGCGCCCCGACACCTTGAAGCGCTCGCCGCCGTCCGCGTCTTCCACCCGGATGCCGACGTTGATCATTGCCTCGTGCTCGAGGCGCTCACGGATGTGGCGCGACGTGAGGAAGCGCCCGCCGTCCTTGCCGGAGAGCGGGCTCGTGCTGTGCGAGAAGAACATCGAGATGGTGGGCTCGTCGATCTTGATGAGCGGCAGCGCCTCCGGCCGGTCCGGTGAGGCGAGGGTCTCGCCCACGTGGACTTCCTCGACGCCCGCGATGGACACGATGTCGCCCGCGAGCGCTTCCTTTACCTCGATGCGGCGCAGCCCGAGGTAGCGCAGGAGGCGCGTGACCTTCGAGCGCTCCATCGCGCCGTCGCGCTTGATGAGGACGATGGGGTCGCCGGTGCGGATCATGCCGTGGGCGATGCGGCCGTTGGCGATACGTCCGACGTAGGAGTCGTAGTCCAGCATGGTGACCAGCATCTGGAACGGCTGGTCGAAGTCGGCGACGGGCGGCAGCACCCGGTGCACGATGGTTTCGAGCAGCGGCTTCATGTCGGTGGACGGCTCGTCGAGATCGAGGGTCGCGTATCCCTCCCGTCCGGACGCGTACACGATGGGGAAGTCGAGCTGCTCGTCGGTGGCGTTGAGCTCGCAGAACAGGTCGAAGGTGAGGCTCGCCACCTCGTCCGGCCGCGCGTGCGGCCGGTCGAGCTTGTTGATGACGACGATCGGTTTGAGATGGAGCTCGAGCGACTTCTTGAGGACGAACTTGGTCTGCGGCATGGGGCCCTCGAAGGCGTCCACCAGCAGCAGTACGCCGTCCACCATGCGCAGGATGCGCTCGACCTCGCTCCCGAAGTCGGCGTGGCCGGGGGTGTCGACGATGTTGATCGTGATGTCCTTGTACTTGAACGACGCGTTCTTGGAGAAGATGGTGATGCCGCGTTCCTTCTCGAGCGGGTTCGAATCCAGGATCGTGACCTCGCCCTCCTTGAAGAGGTGGGCCCCGCTCTGCCTGAGTAGCGCGTCCACGAGCGTGGTCTTCCCGTGGTCGACGTGGGCGATGATGGCGATGTTCCGGACGTCCTTGCGTCGCTTCTGATTAGCCATGTCCAGGTTCCGATCCGCCCCGGCGGGGCGATTGCGCGGCCAGTCTGCCGATGTTCGTGTATGGGAAGAAGGGCCGTCCAACGGCCCTCATTGCACCCCGGGCGGGGGCAACGTAATATAGGCGAAAGTCGGGCCCGTGGCAACTGGGGAAAACGTAACGGAAGCCGCACCCGGGCAGCAGGTTGCAGGACAATCCGGCAGCCGGGAAGAAGGGACGAGCGGACAATGATGGAATTCGTGGCGCGGCGGCTGCGGCGGCACCGCGACCGGCGCACGTTTCGCGAATACGGCTTCGAGGTGCGGAAGTTCGATCTCGGCCGCTACGGCGAGGTGGAGTACGCCCAGTGGCTGCACCCGTTCGAAAAGGCCAAGACGTTCTCGGCGGACGACGTCGACGGGCTGCGCCGCTTCATCCGCGAGGGTGATACGGCGCTCGACGTGGGCGCGCACACCGGCGACACGGCGCTCCCGCTGGCGCTCGCGTGCGGTGAGACCGGCCTCGTCATCGCAGCCCAGCTCCTGGTGGCCCTGGTCGAGAGCTTCATCGTCATCGGGGCGGGCGTCCTGTTCCTCGGCTTCGCCG
>DASTOO010000372.1:0-2695 GCA_035762505.1 Candidatus Krumholzibacteriia bacterium | reverse complement strand
ATGTTGTACTTGAAGCCGGCCTCGATCACCTGGTAGTGCACCCAGCCGGAATCGCCGAAGCGCCTCCACGCGTCCTTGCTCATGCCGTGGAGCGCCAGCACCTTGATGCGCGCGGCCAGCGCTTCGTCGCGCGCCAGCACCATGCCGCCCTCGCCGGTGATGACGTTCTTCGTCACGTAGAAGCTGAAGCAGCCGAACTCGCCGAACAGTCCCGCCTCCTTCCCCCGGTAGCGCGTCTCGATGGCGTGCGCGCAGTCCTCGATGACCATGAGGCCGCGCTTCTCCGCGAGCTTCATGATCGCGTCCATGTCGCACGGCCGCCCCGCGAAGTGCACGGGCAGGATCGCCTTGGTGCGCGGTGTGATCTTCTCCTCGATGCACGCGGGATCGATGTTCATCGTGCGCGGGTCGACGTCGGCGAGGACCGGGGTGGCGCCGGTATGAATGATCGCGTTCACCGACGCGCAGAACGTGAGCGGCGTCGTGATGACCTCGTCCCCCGCGCCCACGCCGGACGCGAGCATGGCGAGGTGGAGCGCCGCCGTGCACGAGTACACCGCGGCGGCATACGGGGCCTGCTTGTACCGCTTGAAGTCGTCTTCGAAGCGGGCCACCTTGGGCCCCGTTCCCAGCCATCCGCTTCGGATGGAATCGACGACCTCGTCGATCTCAGCCTGCTCGATCTGGGGCGCCCCGAAGACCAGAAATCGTTCCTTCGGGCGAACGGGCGTAACGTTCATTCTACCTCTACCTCTGGGTTGGCGTGGGGACGCAACAGGTTAGCATGGAAGGCGCGTCCGGGCAATCCACCGGCTACGAACGCACGAGAGCGATCATCCGGTCGACGCGGGGCCGCTCCCGCCACGCCAGCCAGCCCGCGTAAAGGGCACTCGCCACGAACAGCATCACGCCGAGTTCCACCACGGCGTTCGGCCACGGCAGATAGCGGTGCGACGCCATGCAGACCGCGCCGGCGAGGAGCGACGGCCACACGAACGGAACCAGCCGCGCGAGGAACTCGCGGAGCGTCATCCCCACCAGCCGCCGCCGGACCACCGCGTGGGTCGGGAACATGAACAGCGTGATCACGATGACGAGCGCCCAGGCGATCCCCTCGAGACCGAACCGCGACCCGATCCAGATGCCGGTGAGGATCAGCGCCGTGCGCATCAGGTTGATGTAGAAGCCGAGGTCGGCGCGACCGCACGCGAGCAGCAGGCTCCCCACCGGACTCGTGATGGCAAAGGTCAGCCCCACCACCGAGAGGATGCGGATCAGCGGGACGGTGGGCTCGTACTCGGGTCCGAGCTGCACGCGCACGAACGCCGGCGCCAGCGCGAAGAGGCCCACGTGGATCGGCACCATGACCAGCCCCAGCATCTCGATGAGCTCGAGATAGCCCTTCCTCAGTCGGTCGCGATCCTTCTGCACCGCCGCGAACACCGGGAACGCCACGCGCGTGAAGATCGGGTTGATGGTCTGGTACGGCCGCGCGATGAGCCGGTAGGCCAGCTCGTAGTACCCGAGCAGCGTCGGGCCCATGAGGATGCCGATCACGAGCTTGTCCAGGTGCTGCGGCAGCAGGTTCAACGTCCGTTCGCCCATCTGGAACAGTCCGAAGTGCAGGAAGCGGCGGCATTCCACGGGGCGGAAGCGCAGCAGCGGGCGCCACGTCGACCATCCCACCGTCGCGAGCAGCGTGGTCTTGACCCCGACCAGGATGACGTTCGCCCACACCAGCGACCACACCCCGTAGCCGCGCAGCGCGAGCACGATGCCGGTGGTGGCGCTGGCGAGCAGCGCCGCGATCTCGATCAGCGACAACCGGCGGAAGCGAAGGTCGCGTTCCAGCAGCGACTGGAACTGCTGACCCATGGGACCGACGATGAAGATCACCGACGCGGCGCGCAGGAGATCGATCAAAGCGGGCTGGCGGTAGATCGACGCCACGAGCGGCGCGGCGAACCACATGAGGACGAACACGCCCGCGCCGGCCAGCACGTTGAGCCAGTAGAGACTCGACAGCTCCTCGCGGCGCGCGTCCCGGTAATGAATGATCGCGTTGCTGACGCCGGCGTCGGCGAACGCCTGCGCGAAGGCGAGGACGGCGTTCACCATGGCCATGAGCCCGAAGTCCTCGACGCGCAGGAGCCGCGCGAGAATCGCGAGCTGCACGAACTGCGTCACGATCTTGAGCCCGGTGGAGGTGCCGGTCCAGCGCGCACCCGACGTGGCGCGGCCGCGCAGGCGCTTGATATCGGTGTCGTTTGCCATCGAAACCCGCCCGGCTCACGCGTCCCGATAGAACGGCGCAAAGCGCGCCATGAGCGGGCTGTCCCCGCAGATGCGCTCGACGGAGCCGCGGATCTCCGGGGTCACCTTGCCCACCCAGTCCCGGTAGTAGGTGGCGGAAATGCGGTTGGTGTCCAGTGCGGTCTTGCGGTCGGAGCGCGACGTCGAGGACCCGCGCACGTAGGCCTCGGTCTGCGGCGTCATCGTGAGATCGCACCAGGCCAACATGTCGGCCGCGCGCGCCAGCGGATCCGCGGCGAGCTCCTCGTAGACCAGCGGGTACGAACGCGACGGCATCGCCGCGAGCTGCGCCGCCAGTTCCTCGTTGGCGACGCGCCAGTACGCGGCCAGACGGTCGTGGAGGTTGCCGTCCCGCACGCGGGCGAGCACGGGCTGGTAGCGC
>DASTOO010000371.1:0-4458 GCA_035762505.1 Candidatus Krumholzibacteriia bacterium | reverse complement strand
GCTTCGTGCGGCGCGTCCTGACCCTGGACGCGATGCGGCCGGACGGCGTGCTCGCCATGCCGGTGGACGCGGCACAGGCACTCGCGCCGGATCCGCGCAAGGGCGCATTTCACGACGTGGTGGCGCTCGTCGCGCATCTTTCCGGCGCGGACCCGACTGCGTCATGGCCGCTGCTGCGCGTCGTGATGTATCCACTGGCGGTCCTGGCGTTCACCGCTTTCGCCTCCGTGTTTGTCGGGGGCGCGGCGCTCGCCGCCTGCCTCGCGCTCTTTCTTCTCTCGTACGGCGGAACCGCGTTCCGCCTGGTCGACGCGTCCGCCTACGGCCAGAACCTGGCGGCGATGTGGTACTGGGCGGTCGCGGCGATCGTGCTGCGCCGTGACGCGCCGACCCGGGCAGGAGGGATCGCGCTCGCCGCGTTGTCGGCCGGCGGGGTTCTCGTCCACCTCGGCGTCGCCGTGCACCTCGCCGTGCTCGGCGCGACGCTGGTCGCATTTGCGCCGGCGCCCGGGCTCGCCCGGCGCGATGCCTGGCGGGTGTTCTCGTGGCTCGTGCTGGGTGCGGCGGCGGGCGTGGCGCTGCGCGGCGGCGTTGGCGGGCCGCACGCCAACGAGATCCATGCGCACGTGCACGGGATCATGGCGGTGACGGAGCGCTGGTTCGTGATGAGCCCGATGGAAATCCTGCGGCAGCACGGCATGGTATTCCTCGGCGGACTCTTCCTGCTCCCGCTGGCGGTTTTCGCGGCGCACCGGGACGCGGCGGCGCGCGCGGCGCTCGCGCTGTCGGTCATTCCCGTCGGCGTGGCGTTCTTGCCCCCGGTGGCGACGGTGCTGTTCGAGCGCGTGAGCTACATGGCGTTCCGCTCCATCCTCAACGCCCCGGTGCTGCCGCTGGCGGTGCTGACACTGGCGTGGGTCGCGCGCGGCGCGCGTGCGCGCGGGGCGATGGTGCGGGTGGGTGCGGCGCTCCTTCTCGCGCTGTGGGGAGTCGGGTTCGTCGCTCCGTCGTTGCGCTCGTTCGCCGCCGATACCGGGCGCCTCGCCCGACCCGCCGGCGCAGGGAGCACGTTCGGCGATCTCGACGCGATGGTGGCGCGCCTGCCGGTCGGCGCCACCATTCTCAGCGATCCGGTGACCTCCTACCGATTGAGCGCGACCTCGAGCCACCGCTTCGTCGCGGTTCTGCAGCAGCACGCCAACCCGCGCGACCCGTGGGCGCTGGAGCGCCTGGCCGCCGTGCGCGACGTGGTGTCTCCCTACGCGATTCCCCAGGCCGCGGTGGAGGCGTGCCGTCGCTTCGGCGTCGACTTCGTGGTGTTGTACGGCGGCCCCCGGGACGCGGCGCCGCATTACTTGGTGCCGGGCGCCCCGGAACTCCATCACGCGGCGTGGGACCGTCTGCACTCGATGCCGGACTCATTCCGCGAATTCGCGCGCGGAAGGGACTACGTGGTGTTTCGCTTCGACGGCGATGCCGTTGCGGTCAACTCCTGGTCGGGCATCACCGCACCTGTCGTTGCGGCCGGCGGACCCGCGGCGGCGTGCCGCGTGCCGGTGCCCGAGAGTCGATTCGACGTCACCGGCTTTGCGGTGACCCCGTCGGTCGCGTCACCCGGCGACACGCTGGAGATGACATTCGGCTACCGCCGCGACGTCGAGTCGCGTTACGGACCCGGGGTCCTGTTTCACGTCCGCTTCGATCACGAGCGCGTGCCGGCGCGGCGGACGTTTCCGGGGGAGAAGTACGTACGCCGCATGCGGGAGCGGATCGGCGGGACCCTCTTTCGTTTTCGCGCGGACGTACGGGCCGGACACGGGGTGTATGAGCCGGATCTCTGGCCGCTGGGGACGCCCCTCGCGGAACGCTTCACGGTCGAGATTCCCCCGGCGGCCGCACCCGGTGTCTATCGGGTCGAAGTCAGGGCGATCGGTGAAACGCTGCTGCCCAACTTCGCCCTGGTGGATCTTCTCTTCAATCGCGACCACTATTCGGGCGTGCATTGTGCAACCGTGCACGTGCACCCGCGCGGAGCCGCGCCATGATCCGCGTCTGCTTCATGGTCGACGCCGCCTTCCTCGGCGGCGCGGAGCTCTACGTGTCTCGCCTCGCGGGCTCGCTCGATCGCTCACAGTTCGACGCGTCGGTCGTGATGCGCCGCTCCGCGGATCCGGGTCTGAACGAGTGGGCCGCTTCGGTGGAAGCGCAGGGCATCCGGGTGGTGCGCACGCCCATGCATCTCCCGTTTCGTCCCGCCCACGCGATCTCGATCCTGCGGACGCTCGAAGCGCCGGCGCCGCATGTCGTGCATGTCAACATGCCCGGCCCCTATAACGGCCAGAACGCGCTCCTCGTCCCCCTCGCGCGGCTCGGCGGCGCGCGCGTGCTGGTCACCGAGCACCTGCCGATGGTGGAGCGGTCCGCCAGGCGTGCCGCCCTCAAGCGCCTCGCATACCGGTTCCTGGACCTCGCCGTCACGGTATCGAACGCCAACGCGGGGTACGTGCGCGAGCGCCAGGGGGTCCCGCCGTCCCGCGTGCGGGTCGTATACAATGGTGTCGAGGACGCGCGGGCCGCACCGGAGCACGTCCTCGCGACACGGGCACGGCTCGGGGCCGGCCCGGAGGAAGTGCTCGTCTGGTTTGCGGCCAACTTGCTTCCTCACAAAGGGTTGGTGGAACTGCTTCAGGCTCTTTCGATGGCGCACGGCACGAACTGGCGCCTCGGCGTCATGGGGGACGGTCCGGAGCGCGACGGCGCGGAGCGCCTTGCCCGGGGCGCGGGACTCGCCGGGCGTGTCGTCTTCCTCGGGCGCCAGGCCCCCGCGGTGGTCCGCGCGACGCTGCCCGCCGGTGATTTGCTGGCGCTCCCGTCCCGAATGGAGGGAATGCCGTACATCGTCCTCGAAGCGATGGCGGCCGGCTTGCCGGTCGTGTCGAGTGCGGTATTCGGGATCCCCGAGGCGGTCGTCGACGGCGAAACGGGCCGCCTTACCGCGCCCGGGGACGTGCCCGCGCTGGCGCGCGCCCTGGACGCCCTGCTGCGCGATGCGGCGCTGCGCCGCCGGATGGGGGCGGCGGCCCGTGCGCGCTACGAGGCGATGTTCACGCTCGACGCCCAGGTCGCGGCCATGAGCGCGATCTACCGCGAGCTCGCCACCGGAAGGAGCGGTCGGTGAGCCGTCCCCGCGTCCTGCTCGTCAAGCCGGTGCTGCCGTATCCCCCCGAGCAGGGAACCCGCGTCGTCTCCTTCGCGCTCGTCGAAGCGTTGTCGGAGCAATGCGACGTAACGGTCCTCGCGCGCATTCTCGATCCGGCGGAGGAAGCGCACGTGCGCTCGCTCGAACGGCGGTGCTCACGCGTGATCACCGTGCTGCCCGCCAATCGCCGCAGCACCGCCGCGCGCGCCGCCTACCGCATCGCCTACCTGCTGCGCGCATGCTTGACGCGGCGCTCGCTGAAGAGCCTGTACGACTGTCCGGGCGCGTTCATCGCCCGCGCGCGCGAGCTCGCGCGCGAGTCGTTCGATCTCGTGATCATCGAGTACTGGCAGCTCTACCCGCTGCTCGACGTGTTTCCACCGCGCTGCACCGTGCTCCTGACGCACGATATCGACATGCAGGTGAATCGTGACCGCACCGCGCTGGAACGCAACCGGCTCCGGCGCGTGGTGGCGCGGCGACGAGACGGCATCGAGCGCCGCGAGGAGTCGGCAGCGTACCGGCTTGCGGGGCGGGTGTGGGCGCTGACCGCGCGCGACGCGGAAGCGGTGCGCGCCATCGCGGGCAGAGACGCCGTCGACGTGCTTCCGTTCGGGCTCGCGGAGGAGGCGTTTGCCCCCACGGCACCGCGTGATTCCGGTGAGGTGCTCTTCATCGGCGCCATGGGCGCGGTGTTCAACCGCGACGCCGTCGTTCACTTCGCGCGCGACCTTCATCCCGTCCTGGCCGATCTTCCCGGCATTCGCTTCACGATCGTCGGCGGCGCGCTCCCGCAGGAAGCGACCCGGCTGGGCGCCGCGCCCGGCGTCACCGTCCCCGGCCATGCGCCGGACCTGTGCGTCTATCTGAGGCGCGCCGCCTGCCTGATCGTCCCGCTCCGGTATGCCGGCGGCCTTCGCATCCGGATCATCGAAGCCATGGCCGCGGGGCTTCCGGTGGTCGCCTCGCCGGCCGCGGTCGCCGGAATGGGGCTCGAGGAGGGCACCGAGGTCCTCGTCGCGAGAACACCGGGTGACTACCGTCACTGGATCGGGCGCCTTCTCGCCGATCGGCCCTTCGCCGCGAATATCGGCCACAGGGCCCGTGAGGCAGCCTGGCGGCGATTCGGGCCCGAGGCGCGGCGCGCCGGCGTCCAGGGGCTCGCGGCCGGGGCCATGGCGCGAGGCCGTCAGTAACTGCCCTTACACACACTGGAAAAGGGGCTGGCAGGAGGCCCCGTAAGTGTGCTAGAATCAATC
>DASTOO010000370.1:0-2656 GCA_035762505.1 Candidatus Krumholzibacteriia bacterium | reverse complement strand
GTGCGCGTGGCGCGAACAATCGCCGATCTCGACGGAAGCGAGACTGTAAAGGAAAGGCACATCAGCGAGGCCGTCGGGTACAGGCAAAGGGGGACGGTGAACTAGCCGGACAAGTGATTCGTGGTTCACGCGGCGGTGCAGCCCGTGGACGTGGAGATTCACTCTGCATAATGGACCCCCGGCGCCGAAAGGCCCGAGATTCAAGGCCCCACGTGGGTGTTAACCATCCGGGCTTCCCGGCCGTCTTGGGAAGGTAGCGAGCAAACACCCAGAGCCCTTTCGCGAGGATTCGCCCATGAGAACCATGCTGAATTCGCCGATTCCGCCGACCCTTCACGTCATCGCTCGCGCGCTCGCCGGCGCGGCCGCTGCATTCCTTCTTTTTGGTACGGCAGGGGTGGAGCCGACGGCGGCGCAAGAGGCCCGTACCGACCTTCCCGTCGACAAGGCCCAACGGACGAGAGTGATCGAGGCCGTGGCCGGCTACGCCGAGGCCAATTATGTCTTCGCGGACCTCGCCAAAGAAGTCGGGCGCTCGATCCGCAAGCGCAACAGAGAGGGGGCTTACAACGACATCGCCGGCGCCGAGGCCCTCGTCGCGCGCCTGACCGCCGACCTCCAGTCCATCACCCCCGACCGACACCTGAAGGTGTTGTTCTCCGCGGAGCCGCGTCCGCTGCGAGAGTCAACCGGCGAACCGTCCGCCGAGGAAACGGTCCAGCGCCGCCTCGAGGCCATCCGGCAGAACTTCGGCATCGAGCGCGCCGAACATCTGGATGGGAACGTCGGGTACCTGAAACTGACCAAGTTCGAAGACCCCGCGCTGGCTGGCGAAACCATCGTGGCGGCGATGCGCTTCCTGACCAACACCGACGCGCTCATCATCGATCTGCGCTACAACGGCGGCGGGCGAAGCGACATGGTGGCACTGCTCACCAGCTACTTCTTCGACGGCGAGCCGGTCCATCTGGCCGATTTCTACAATCGGCCGACCGGTCAGACGAGCCAGAGCTGGACGCTCCCGTACGTGCCGGCGCCGCGCTACACCGGCAAGCCGCTCTACATCCTGACCGGCGAGCGTACGTTTTCGGCGGCCGAGCAGTTCACATACCTCCTGCAGAAAAGCGGACGAGCCGTGGTTGTCGGCCAGGTGACGCGTGGGGGCGCGCATTTCGTGGAGATCTTCCAGATCGATGCCCATTTCGCCGTGATGGTCCCGGTGGGAGACGTGAAGAGTCCGCTGACGGGGTCCAACTGGGAAGGAACGGGGATCACGCCCGACGTGACCGCGGTACCGGAGGCAGCCGTTCGCACGGCCCAGCGGCTGGCCCTGGAGAAGCTGCTGGAATCTGCCGAAGGCCGGTACGCCGACTACCTCAGGATGCTGGTCGGCGAGATGAAAGATGAAACCGCCCCGCGCGCCAACTAGTCAAACGATACGTGAACGACCCCAACCGTGGAGAATGAACAATGGTCCTCGAAGACGCCCTGCTGATCGTGGTCATACCGCCGCTGGCGGGTTGGGTGCTCTGGCTCCTGTTCAAGCGGCACCAGCTCCAGACGCAAACCCGGCTCCGACGCAACGAAACCC
This sequence comes from Candidatus Krumholzibacteriia bacterium, assembly GCA_035762505.1. Classification (GTDB taxonomy): domain Bacteria; phylum Krumholzibacteriota; class Krumholzibacteriia; order WVZY01; family JAKEHA01; genus JAKEHA01. Next base: position 1,065 of record DASTOO010000370.1, on the reverse strand, counting down.
TGAATCGTCTGATAGACAAGTTCGGCACATCAAAGGAATTCGTCGACTTCCTGCAGACAGAGGCCGGCCGCAAGTTCCTGGAGGATCCCCTCGCCGAATCCGTTCACCCGGCGGCACGCGTTCACCGCTTCGTGCTGGGCGGGGTGATCCTGATCGCGCTCGGCGGAGCGTTCTTCGTGAACGCGCTCCGCTACCGCGGCATGACCGACATCAACTTCATCAACGAGGCCATCGGGCTGAACAACTGGGGGACGATCTTCACCAGTTGCGGCGTCGCGCTCCTGGTCATCGCGCTTCTGTCCTACCTAATGGCCAGGCGCTGGAACTGACGCCCCGCGATGGAGGAATCCGCCTTTGCTGCGTTCTACGAATTCACGTATCGGAAGCTCCGGGCGTATGTCATGAAGGGCGTGGGCGAGGCCGCGGTGGCGGACGACATCACGCAGGAGGCGTATGTACGCCTGTTGCAAGTGGTGAAGCGCGGATCGGAAACGCCGCAGGCGAAGGCCTACCTGTACCGGATCGCCACCAACCTCATGCGCGACCACTGGCGGCGCAGCCGGCGTGAAGTGCGGGACGACGACGCGGAAGTGGAGCGGGTGCAGCGAACGGATGACAGCCGGATGGATTTCAGCCTCGATGTCAACCAAGCTTTCGGGCACCTCGCACCGAACCAACGCACGCTGCTATGGCTCGCCTACGTCGAAGGCTACGCGCACCGCGACATTGCGCGCGTGATGAACATCGGGGAGAGAAGCGTGCGAGTGCTGCTGTACCGTGCACGGAGCCGGCTCCTCGCGGTGCTCCGGCGCATGGGGATCGAAGCGGAGGACGCGTGATGAAGCTGACTATCGGCGAGGCGCTGCAGATGGTTTCGAAGCAGGCCATGGCGGAAGTTCCCCCGGCGCCGTCGTACGCCGGCGCGTGGTTGCGCGCGCAGTACCTCCGGCGGCAGGAGCTCCAGGCGCGCCACCGTCTGCTTCAGACGGTCTTGCCCGCGGCCGTTGCCGCGCTCGGATTGCCCGGGCTCGTATTGTGGAAAGGTGCCTGGTTGCAGGACGATGC
>DASTOO010000369.1:0-3538 GCA_035762505.1 Candidatus Krumholzibacteriia bacterium | reverse complement strand
TTCGCCGATCCGTTCGGCGACCTGCAGCGCCGGTGAGCGTTCGCCCGTGATCACGGCCGCGACGGTGTCCACCTCGCCGCTCAGCGGGTGCGGGTTCCCCTGCTCGTCGGTCAGCGGCCCGACGAAGATGGCGCAGCGCGCGTGCGCCGCCAGCCGGCGCGCCGCGTCCACGAACGCCGCCTCGACGAACGGCATCCGGCGGGTGACGGGAAACGAGCCCGCGCCCACCACGCGGACACCGCCCGCATCCTGCGTGATGACGCCGAGGGAGCTGCCGTACAGCAGGAAATCGAGGAACCCGAGGGCGTCCTTCTGCGGCACCAGGCCGTGCAGACCCACCTCGAGAAAGTCACAATCCACCAGGAGCGCGGACGGAACGTGTGCGGCCAGGGTGCGCGCGAGGAGGCGGGCGACGTCGTCGCGCAGCTGCGACGATTCGTCATCCGCGCACAGATAGATGGAGAACGGCCCTTCCGCGGTGCGGCGCGAGATCTGCGCCACCAGGGCCTGCAGCGGCTCGACCAGCGCGGCCGGCACGGCGGGCTCGGTGGCGGCGGCGCGCACGACGTCCGGCGCGACGGGGATGCGATACGCGGAAACGCGGTCCATGGCGGCTACCCGCGGCCGGGCTCCTCCGCCGATTCAGCGAGGGTCTCGACCAGCGCGCGCACGACGTCGTCGTCTTCGACGGAGAGTATGGTGGTCATGTTGATTCGAACCTCATCGCCGCGCACCCGCGCGAAGAGCGGTGTGGCGCGCATCCGCAGCGCGCGGGCGAGCCGTGTCGCCTCGCGCTCCCCGGCGCACCCGATCACGACTGCGGCGGACGGGATCGCCGCGCCCGACAGACTGCCGCCGCCCACCACCGCGTCGTCGGCGGCGACGAAGACCCGGAACGCGGGCCCCGCAGCGGGCGCCGCCGCCTGCGCGACGCGCTCCGCCCGTTCGCGCGACGCGACACCGCCGGTGATCATAGCCAGGGACGGATTGTCCCGGCGCGGATCGTCGAAGAGGTACGATCGAACGATCTCCTGGAGCGCGGCGACGGTCACTTTATCAACGCGCACCGCGCGCCGCAATGGATTTTGCCGGAGCCGGTCGATGAACGCGCGCGTTCCCACGATGATGCCCGCCTGCGGACCACCGGGCAGCTTGTCGCCGCTCACGGTCACGGCATCGACTCCGGTGGCGAGCGCGGCGGCGGCGTCGTTGTCGCCAGCGAGGCCCAGGCCGGCGAAATCGAAGAACGCCCCGCTCCCCATGTCGTACACGGCGTGGCACGCGTGTTCGCGCGCGACCGCCACGATCTCGGCGAGCGCGGCCTCGTGCGTGAAGCCCGAGATCTCGTAGTTGCTCTTGTGCACCTTCAGGAGAACGTCGTCGGCGCGCGCCACCCGCTCATAGTCCGACGCGTACGTGCGATTGGTGGTGCCGATATCGATCACCTCCGCGGCGGCGTCGCGCAGGATTTCCGGCAGGCGGAAGCTCCCGCCGATCTCGACCAGTTCCCCGCGCGAGATGATCACGCGGCCCGGCGGCGAGAAGGACGACGCCACCAGGTAGACCGCGGCGGCGTTGTTGTTCACCACCATGGCCGCTTCGGCGCCGGTGAGCCAGCACAGGAGCTCCTGCAGCGTCTCGCCGCGGCGCGAGCGCTCGCCGCTCTCGATGTCCACTTCGAGGCTCACGTACCCGAGCATGGCGCGCAACGCGGCGCGGGCGGCGCGCTCGCCGAGGGGGGCACGGCCGAGGTTGGTGTGCAGCACCACACCGGTTCCGTTGATGACGGGTCTCTGCCCGCCGGAACGCAGCGCGGCGATGCGCTCGCCGGCGCGGTCGACCACCCACCCGACCAGCGCGGCGCGGTCCGCTTCGGCGGGGGTACCGGGCGCGCCCGTGCGGAGCTCGTCGACGAGCGCCCGGACGAGGCGCGACCACGGAAAGCGCGGATGCGCTTCCCGCCGGGACGCGACCGCCGGGTGCGAAAGAACCTCGTCCACGGAGGGAAGCGCGCGGAGAAACTCTGGGCTGCGGGATGCGGGCATGGGTCGTTCGCGATCGCGGCTCTCGTACCACGCGGGGCCGGGCGCGTCAAACCATTATGCAACAATTCCTTGATGCAGCAGGGACCTTTCTGCTAGGCATGCCTTCATGACGCGCTCCACCGCCCGTCTGCACCGGCTGCTCGCGTGCAGCCTCCTCCCCACCGCCGTGCTGGGCGCGTGCGGGGGACCCCCGCCAGCCGGGGCCCCCGACATGAGCCGGGTGTACGAAGGCCTCGCCGATCCGTTCCCGCGCGTCGACCGGACGACCCTCGCCGGCTTCCGCATCCTGATCGACCCCGGGCACGGCGGCGTGTTCCGCGGCACCGTCGGGCAGGACAGTCTGGAGGAGGCCAGGGTCAACCTCGGCGTCTCGCTCCATTTATGGGGACTGCTGCGCGAGGCGGGGGCCGACGTCCACCTTACCCGGTCGGCCGACCGCGACTTCCTCACCGAAGCGGACTCGGCGCTCGCGTCCGATCTCCAGGTGCGGGTGGACGCGGTGGACTCGCTGCAGCCGGACCTCTTCGTGTCGATCCACCACAACGCGCAGCCGGCGCGCGACCCGTCGTACAACCGTATCGAGACCTACTACAACGCCGGCGATCCGGCCTCGCTCGACCTCGCGTTCGCCATCCACCGCCACCTGGTGCGCAACCTCGGCATCGGCGTCGGCGAGGTCCGGCAGGGCAACTATTACGTCCTGCGCAACGTGAGCGTGCCCGCCGTGCTGGGTGAGTCGAGCTACCTCACGCACCCGCCGGTCGAGGAGAAGCTGCGCCTTTCGCGCGCGCAGGAGCTCGAGGCGGAGGCGTACTTCCTCGGCATCGTGGACTACTGCCGGCGCGGTATTCCGCGCGTGGCCCTGGTGGGCCCGGCCGACTCGATCCTCGCGGAGGTGCCGACGCTCACGTACGCCTTCGAGGACCGCGGCGGCCTCGGCATCGATCCCGACGGTGTCAGTCTCCTGGTGAACGGCGAGCCCGCCCGCGCGCACCTCTCGCACGACGGCCGGCGCGCCTCGTACCGGCTGCCGTGGGACACGCCCAACGGCGCGTACGACGTGGCGGTGTCCGCGCGCAATCTCGGCGGCAACACGAGCCCGGTGGCGCGCGCCCGCTTCACGCTCTCGCACCCGCCGGCCATGGCCGCGATCACCACGGAACCGCCCGCGCTCCCGCGCGACGGCGGCGTCCTGCGTGTGCGCGCGCGTGTGCTCGACCGGCGCGGCCTGCCCGTCGCGGACGGCACGCCGGTCTCGCTCTCCAGCCCCGCCCTCGGCGCGCACAACGGCGTCGTTTCCGCGCGGGTCGCCGGCGGGTCGGCGGACTTCGACCTCGTCGTGCCGCGGGGTGTCACGCGCGACGCCGCCCTCGCGCTCACGTGCGGCGCGCGCACGTTCGAGTCCCGCGTGCCGGCGGGAAGGGCCGGCGCGACGGCCTGGCGCTCGCTCGTGGTTCGCGACGCGCAGAGCGACGCGCCGGTGGGCGACGCAC
>DASTOO010000368.1:0-4062 GCA_035762505.1 Candidatus Krumholzibacteriia bacterium | reverse complement strand
CTTGTCGCTCTTGGCGAAGCTCATGAGCGCAATTGGCACGCGGGACCCGTCCGGCAGCGGGATGGAGTCGTTGTGAACGGCGGCGCGCCAGGGGAGCTTCGTGCCGTGGAGCGAGGGGCCGTCGACGGAAGTGATCCCGGGCAACGCCGCCTCCGCGGTGGTATACACGCACGTGCTGTCGTAGAAGACGAGGTTCGGCGGCGGTGCATCGGGCAGGCGGAGAATCTCCCGGCACGCGAGTTCCCACGCCCCGAGCCATCGGCTGATCCACGGGCTCGCGGCGGCGACATCGCACGCGGGTGTGTCGGATTGAACGGCGAGGTGACCCTGCGTGGCGGTGCCTCGAGAGGCACACGCGACCAGGGACCATGCACCGAAAGTGAGAATCCAGGCGACCGGTCGGATCATGTGCGACCCCGTTACAACCGCTCCAGCGTGTCCCGCGTCCGCTCGTTGCGGACGTTGCCCGTGTTCAGCGTGCTCGCGGGCTCGAAGAGGAGAATGTGCGTCTCCGCCACCGCGACCGGTTTGTGTTCCACCCCGCGCGGGACGATGTAGAACTCTCCCTCGCGGATCGGAACCACGCGGTCGTTCAGGTGCATGTCGAGCTGGCCGCGCACGACGAGGAACAGCTCGTCCTCGACGTCGTGGTGATGCCATACGAACTCGCCCTTGATCTTCACCAGTTTGACGTGCTGCCCGTTTAACTCGCCCACGATCCGCGGGTTCCATAAATCGGGGATCTGCGCGAACTTCTCTGCAAGATTGACCGAAGTCATGGTGATCATCCTCTCATCGTCGAAGGATCGGGGCGATCTCCCCCCTTGGCAGGTGCAGGAAGCTTACGAGGCGATGAGAGGGGTGTCAAGCAAGGGGCCGGGGATGTCCCCGGCCCCTCGCGCCTCCGCGTTCGCGGGGTAATGGTTTAACGAAGGGGCACGTACTCCGCGGAGACGAGCTCGTTCGTGGTCAGGTTGAAGATGTACTTCCCGATTTCGTACTGCATTCCGCAACTCTGGAATGCGTAGTACTTGTCGCCGCCTTCATCGTAGAAGCCCAGATCGAACTCGTAGTTCGGATCGGTGAACGCATTGCCGTTCTTGTCGACGAAGGTGTACTGCTCCACCAGCACCCACAGCACGAAGCACGTGCGCATGTTGGCCTCGCCCTGCAGGGACGTCGAGAGGGTCTGCGTCTTCTGCTCCGTGACGGTGAACTCGGTTCCGAACGTCTTGGTGATCGATCCCTCGACTTCCGCCTTCACGCCCTTGTAGTCCAGCCCCACGCTCGCGCCGAGCGACCAGGCGAACGACTTCGTCTCGGTTTCGGAGCAGCCCGCCGCGTAGCTGGACGTCACGGTGATGGTTTCGTCGCCCGTCGTCCGCGCCACCATCGCGCCGCCCTCCCAGGGCGTCGCCACCCAGAAGCGGTCGCGGCGCAGGTACGGCGTCCCCGCGATCGAAAGCCCCGTGGCCTTGTAGTGCAGCATCAGTGCACCTTCGAGATGCACGCGCCGAAGATGCTCTCGCGGCAGATGGAATTCTCGGGCCCGTCCCACTCCACCATGTTCGGCATGGGATCCTTGACGTTGTCCTTCAGGAACACGAAGCGAGTGTCGGCGGGCCAGTCGTCGATGGTAAGGGCATAGCCCTGCGGGCAGTAATCCGTGACCAGCCCGCACGCGGCGAAACAGCCGTCATAGGGTGGAATGGCGTCGCTGCCGTCGCTCCACGCGGTGCCCGTGTAGACGTCCATCCAGTCGCCGAAGCAGTCGACCCAGCCGCCGGACAGCGTCTCGTAGCGACCGCGGCCCGTGATATCCCAGGTGCAGAGCGCCTTCGCGATGACAGGCGCGAAGTCCTCGGATTTTCTGATGACGCTGAGGGTACTCGAGCGAGCCGGCGGATCCTGGTCGGGATCGGTCATGGTGGGCACGGCGGGAATGTCGTTGGCGGGTGGTGGCTCGTTACCGCCTCCCGGCGTCACCGGGTCGTCATCCCCGCAACTGAACAAGAGGACAAGCACGCCGCACAAGAGACCAAGCAGGAGGCCGCGCCGCAAACGTCCTGCGAACAGGTTGATGGGGTCGGCGCCTGCACGCAGGCTGAAGGCGGCGAAAGGCAGGACGGGGGTGTCTGCCGCACAAGCCAACCCGCTATTATTGTGAACGTTCTGGCGTGGATGGGACCATGATGCATGTGCATCATTTCTAAAGGAGAACGCTCCCGGGGGGCTGGCGCGTTCGCACATGGAATCGGTTGCTCAGGGTTCGCTCCACCATCAGCGAGAGAATCTCGTCCAGGTGGTCCTGTGCATGCCGGTCACCCAGTATTCCCAGCGCTCGCGCGATGGCTTCAATGGTTGCCAATCCGCCGGGCACGGGCTGCTTTCTGAGTAGATAGCGGGATCTGGGTCCGGGCGGCAGTTTCACCCATTTCATCTTTTCGAGGGTTGATTCGCGGCGCCCCATTTTGCGCGCCTGTCGCCAACTCCCGTCGGGCACGACCAGGTGAGTGAAGGAATTGTTTGCCACGAATTCTTCGTCCAGCACTTGGGCCTGGTCGCTCAAGTTCAAGAACAGGCATGTCTCCGGGCGCGGAAACAACTCCTCCAGGAGCAGCGGCTTCTCAACATGACCCCGGAGGTAGACCTGGCAATTCTCCAGCGCCAGGCTCGCCAGGCGCGACGTTCCGGAGGGTTTGAAGGCCTCGCGGCGATGCATGATGATGGTGACCGGGGTCCTGTTCGGAAATCGCCTGATGCTTTCACAGAGACACAGATGGTGATCCATGAAGCACGTGGGACATCTCCGGTCATTCTTCAGTGCAAAATCCGCGAGCTTCAAATCCTACTTCTTTCGCTTCGTCACTTCCCTGGCGCCCTGCCGGGGTCCGTCGTGATCATCTCCACGATCGGTTCGACGCCGGTCGCAACCCGGACCAGCCGCCCCTCGGAGTCCAGCAACACCGCCGCGGGAATGCCGTGTCGATAGACCGCAAGCGCCTGCGGCAGCCTCCCGTACCACCCATCCGCCCAGAAGTCGGACCCCGGCGGATCGTGGGCGGCGGCCGCGGCCTTGAATTCATCGCACGTGCGATCCACGTCAATCGAGATCAAGGGAACATCGGTGGAAACGCCGCGCAGCTTCGAGAACAGCACCTTGCACGGCCCGCACCAGCTCGCCCAGAAGTAGACGATGGTCCAATGCTCCCCGAGGTCTACATTCTCCGGGCCGCACGCGGTGTTCACCAGGCTGTCCAGCGGAATCACATCACCCACGTTCAGCTGTGGGACCTTGCGCAGGGGAACCACGCGGTAGTTGCCCGTACTGTCGACGGCCTCCATTGCAAAGCCCGCTCCCGCGGCGATATCCGAAAAGCGCATGCGTACCATCTCGAAGCTCAACGTTGTCGTTCCGCGCTCGATCGTGATCCGCACCGGCAGCGGCTTGTCCTTGATGAGGAGATCCCGTATCTCCTTGAACGGCCAGCCCCGGACGGTCTGCCCGTCAATCTCGAGGATGCGATCACCGGGTTGCAGCCCGGCCCGGGCGGCGGGGCCGTTGTCCGTGCAGCCTCCGACTTCGACGAAGGTCGAGTCCTCGGGCTGCACGAGGACTGCGCCGATACCGTATCGCTCGGGCGAGAACTGGTTGGAACGCGCGTCCGGGGAGGCGAGAAGTGACAGTACCGTGCTCGCCGCGAGCAGGAGGGGAACGCGAAAGCGATAGAGCCGGGCTTGCGTGGACGCCAGCGGCCTTTCTCGCCACTGGCACTCGATGAGAGTACAAGCGAAATCGCTTGTGCCACTCCCACAGTGGGAGTGAATGTAAAGAGTCACTTTCCTCCCATCGCGAAATCTTCTCGGACACGCTTGCCGTCCCCGGTCACGGAATCGCGCCGGCGGCGGGGCTACGGCTGTGCCATGGGCGTCAGAACCGCGATGATCCGGATCTCTTCGAGGAGAAGCAGCTGGTCGTCTTCGATCCGGTAGCCGGTCGCCGCCTGGATGACGCGCCGAAGCGCCTCCTCCTGCTCGTTGCTCGCCTGGCAATCCCGCCAG
>DASTOO010000367.1:0-10473 GCA_035762505.1 Candidatus Krumholzibacteriia bacterium | reverse complement strand
CTTGAGAAAAGGCGCCGCGTACGTCCCGGCGCCGGTCTGCGCTCTCGCGGGGCCGGCCGCCGCCATCACGGCGACGCCCAGGGCGATGGCCCTCGCCAACGAGCGGCTCGATGCGGATACGCGCATGCTTGTCATCCTTGCCGCAGCAGAACTGGCTGTAACGAGTGAACGGATCATGAACCAATCAGCAAACCGGGGGCCAATGCTCGCCGTTCGGCTCACGTGGAGGCCGATCGCCCCGGGGTGTACCCGACCGTTACCCGGCGTGCCGCAGGGGCGCGCCGCCATCGGCCGGGACAGGCCATCAGGCTCCCTTGTTGGCTTCCAAAGTGCACGGTTTTTTGGACCGTGGCTGTCTTTTTTCTTACAGGTACTGGCTGGTGGGGCGCCGAAACCGGACACAACCCTTCCACCCATCCGGGGCCAGCCGCGCCGTGCGCTGCGGGCTCGCCCCCGCCGCCGGATCCGACTCATTCGGACCGGCCCGCCAGTTCGTCCAGTCGGCGTTGAGCTACATTCGCATACCGTGTTTCCGGGAAACGCTCAACACATTTCTTGAGCATCCGGACGGCCTGCGCGGAATCTCCGAGCACGGACGCGTAAACATCTGCGCTTCTTAGCATTCCGGCGGCGGTGCTGGTCGCGTCCCATTCGGGCGATCCGGCCCCGAGCAGTTCGGCCACATCCGCCGCCTCCCCGGCGGCCAGGTAGCTCTCCGTCAACGCCGCCTGGACGACGAGGCGGTCCCCCGGGAACGGACTGCCCCGATCGAGCAGCGACAGGTAGTAGTCCCGGGAGCGATCGAGGGTCCGGCGCGCCAGCGCGGTCTCGCCCGACGCCATGAAATGCTTCGTCACCACCATCGGCGCTTCGATCGCAGCCGGGGTGTACGGATAAAGCTGCTCCACGCGACGATAGAGCTCGTACGCATCGTCCCACTGTCCCCGTCTTTCGAGAATCCGCGCCCGCGCGAACATCGCACGCGACGCGACCGCCGCCGGTGCGCTGTTCTCCTGCTCGATGGCGCGGAAGATGGCCATCGCCGACTCTTCGTCTCCCGATTGCGCGCGCAGTACACCGATGTCATACCTCGCCGCGAAATCGAAACCCGAATTCGGATACGACGCGGAAATGCTCTCGAACATCGGCGCGGCGCGCTCGGGTGCACGGAGCGGAAACGCGTACACTTCGCCGCGCAGGAGTTCCAGCCCGGGGCGCGCCTCCTCCGGCAGAAGCGGGTCTGCGAGCAGCGCTTCCAGCCGCGTAATGGCCGCCGGCCAGTCCTGCACCGCCAGGCAGACCTGCAGGCCGCCCAGCTGCGCGTCGAAGGCCGTTTCCGGGCCGCCGCTTCCCGCGGCCAGGCGGTCGTAGAACGCGATCGCGAGACGCGAGAACTCTCGCGTGCGCGTGGTGTCGCCGGTCTCGTCGTACATGCGCACCAGCGCCACGGGGACGTTCATGAAGACGGGGTCGATGCGACTCTGCCCGCTGATGAAGTCGGGGTTGCCCGAAAGCTCCCGGAAGATCGCCGCGCACTGCTCCATCACCTCGTTCATCTCCCCGGAGAGGTAGAGCGAGCGCGCCGCCCCGAGCCGCGCCTCGAGCGAACTTTCGACCGTGAGGTTCCCCGTTTCGATGGTCGAGCGGTAGAGCGTTCCGGCGTCGGCGTATCGTTCGCTCAGGAAGTAGAGACTGGCCAGGGCGATCCGCGAGGCGACCTGCAGGTCGCGGATGTCGTCCACCACCGCACCGTCCCACGACGACGCCCCCCCGTCCGCCAGCGGATCCGATGCCAGCACGTCCCGGAACGCCGCGATCGCCATCTGCGTGTCCCGCGTGGAGGCGCGCATGAAGGAAATGTTGATGCGGCGTTCGTGGAATTGTGCCTTCCACACCTTCTGCTCCAGCCGGTAGCGCGCGAGCGGTCCGTCGACCGGCGCGCACGCGGCGGCCGGCAGGATCGCGCACAGCACGAGCAGGGCCCGTGTCATCGCAGTCCGCCCTCCTCGGGGAGAGCGAGACCGACGACCGACGCGAAGAGCACGTACGCGGTGACGACCTCGAGCGCGATCGATCCCAGCATCAGGTAGTAGATCGTCTCGGGATGAAAGGCGAGCACCACGCGGTGCGAGGCGCCGATCATGCCGTCGACGGGCAGGTGCGCGAGCAGCACGGTCCCCACCACCAGCGCCGTCGGCCAGAAATGACGGGAGGCATAGCGCGCGCTCGCCGCGACGGCGCGGAGCGCGTTCACATTGCGCAGGCGCAGCACCACGGGCGCGTACACGAGGAACGACTGTGCCACCGCCACGAGCGCAATCGCCGCGGCCAGGGCGACGCGCGACGGAAGCCCCGGGGGCGCGAGTCCGGCCAGCGCTCCCATGAGGCGTCCGAGGCCCGCGCTCACCGCCACGAACAGAACGCCCACACCGATGACGCCGGGCAGGACCGACCGAAAGGGGCGCGCCGGGATGCGCTGTCCGACCTCGTGGTGATCGACCATGATCCATACGGCGAGGGTCCACAGCGCGAAACCGACCGACGCGACCAGCGGGAGATAAACCGGCTCGTACACGCGCGGCAGCAGGACGAAATGTGTCGGGTAGTGGATGGCTGCGTCGCCGCCGAGGCGCTCCACGAGCGGCAGCGCCACCGGGGCGATCGGCGTCCAGTCGAAGAAGGCGAGAAACGTCAGGATGAGCGCCTGCAGCAGGCCGAACACGAGGAACGGCACGAGCACGGTCGGCGAGCGCAGCGCGAGACGGGAGTTCGCGAGCCCGTCGAGGTAGTCGTTCAGGATCTCACCGACGTTCATTCTGCTCCCGATAGAGTCGGTAGACCTGTGATTCCGCCGCGCCCACGTAGGGCGCGACGCGCGCATACGCGGCCGTCATGTCGCCGTCGATCGGCGTCGACACGTTGCCGTATACCACATCCTGCGGACGGCGCAGCACGGCTTGCCGGGTCAGCGCGAGCTTGAGATGAAAGACGTCGGCCGTGATCCCGGAGGGCAGCTGGTACCAGTAGCAGACCAGTCGTCGCTCGACGCCGTTGCTCACGACCAGGCCGGGCACGGTTCCGTCACGCCAGCCGGCCTCCATCTCGATCTCGTCCTCGATGCTCCACCCCGCGCCGGGGTAGCAGTGTCGCGGCGAGTGCACCTGCGAACCCTCGCGCTGCTGATCGAAGTAGGCGAGGAACACCCACACCGGCGCGTCGGACTCGGGGGCGTACGTCCGGTACAGGACTTCCCTCGCGCGCAGCGTCTCCTCGAAGTCCGCGTCGAGGGTCTCGTCCACGTAGGTCGACTCCGACTCCGCGATCGACGCGTCACGGAGGCGCAGCGGCCCCCGCTCCCCCGCTTCCGTCGCCCGGATCACGTTCGCGGAAACGCCGGCGACGGCCACTATCGCGGCCGCGATCCACTTCGCCTGTGTTCGATCCACCGTATCCCCCATGCCATGAGGAAAAGCGCCACCACTCCCGAGACGAATACCACGAGCCCCGAGAGCCCGTGAAGAAAACTCTCCGCCGTCTCCTGCCCCGCGATCGCGGCGGTCCCGGCCGTCACGGCCAGTCGGGCGACGTTCGCGGCCATCGCCACCGGGATGATGAGGGCGGCGAGACAGACCCGGCCGATGAGTGACAGCGGGATGAGGTCCGAGATGAACACTCCGATCGTACCGAGCGTCATGATCGATCGCAGTCCGCTGCACGCCGTCACCACTTCGAGCGAGTAGCCCTCCAGATGCAGCACGTTGCCCTCCCGGATCACGGGCAGACCCACCGCGGTCAGCAGGCCGGCAGCCATGCGCGAACTCTCGATCTGGAGCGGAAACGTGAGCCGGTAGTAGAGCACGTACGGGAGCGGGATCATGAACAGGAGAAAGGCGATCGGGAACGCCAGCGCGCGCAGCCGGGCCCGTCCCTCCAGCGCGAGCACGAGTCCGGCAACGACGACCACCAGCGAAACGCGCGTCGTGAAGAGTTCCGCGGCCAGCACGCCGGCGAGGTACAGGACGACGCCCGCCGCCACCACCGCGATACCCACCGCATCCGGGATGCGCGGCGCCGCCTGGAAGCGATGGCGCCGCCAGTATGCGAGCCAGGCCGACATGGCGGGAACGAAGAAACCGTGCGCGTAATTCGCGTCATCCGCCCACTGGCGCGCGAGCGACACCACCACGAAACCGTACGCGACGGCGAGCGACAGGGCGATCGGAAGTGAAGCGGCGAGCGTCCGGGGCGCGGGGAACGCCAGTCTCATTGGCCGGATTGCACCAGAAAGCGCCCGGTTCCCTGCACGGAACCGGAACTGTCGGTGACGCGCACGAGGTACAGGGCCGGCGCGACCCGCTCGCCGCCATCGTTCTTGAAGTCCCACATCCAGGTATATCCCGGCTGCGCGTTGTCGAAGCGGCGCACCGGCGTGCCCGTCGCGTCGAAGATCCGCACGCGCCACGTCGGCGGCAGGTTGCGGACTTCCATCGGGCGCACGGGATCGTCGGCCCAGAATCCGTCGGGTACGATCGCGCCCGGCGACGAGGCGATCGCGGCGTTCCCCACGGTGAAGCTGTACGTGTAGGTTTCGGCGCAGTTGGGCGTGCCGGCACGGTCGCACGCATCCACGCGAACCTGGATCGCGCGACCGGGGGCGAACGGCGACGCGGGTTCCCAGCTCACACGGGCGCTCGCCGGCGTACCCGACACCTCGTGCGCAACCTCCTCCCCGTCCACCACCAGCAGGATCGAACCGAAATCCACACCCAGGCCGGCGTCCGCGATGGTGACCGCGACCGTCGCCGCCGCAGCGACATCGTCCGCGTTGGGCGCGGGAGACGCCCCGGAAATGACCGGCGGCTCGGTGTCGTTGATCGCGTCAGCCCCGGTGGTGAACGTCCACGAGGCGTTCATCGTGTTGGCGGGCGTGGCCCGGTCGCTGGCCGAGACCTCCACGAGCACATCGGCGTTCGCCGGCAGGCCGCCGGCCGCGCTGCACTGGACGGCGTAACCGCCCGTGGTGGGGGACGCGGTGTTCACGACCGGCTGGCCGTTCATGCGCACCACGATCGTGTTGAAGTTCACGCCGGAGCGCGCGTCGGTCACGACGAAGAAGATCGTCGTGTTGCGCGCCACGTTCGTGGCTCCGTCGGCCGGGGAGACTCCCGACACCACCGGTGGCGTAACGTCCGGTCCGATAATAGAAAGCGAAACTTCCTTCGAGTAAGCACTCAAAAGGCCGGCGGCGGTCTTCGCTCGCACCGAGAGATAGTACAGGCCCGGCGCGAGGCTGCAGAACGAGCCATTCGTCACCTGACCGACATCGGTCGAGTCCACGTAGGCGCCCTGCGTCCGCGGGCGTGTTCCGCGGTAGACTCGATAGCCCGTCACCGTGGGGTCGCCGGAAGCGCTCCACGTCACGCGGGCGCAGCCCGCCGGATTCTCGGTCGCGGCGACGTTGGTCGGCGCCGTGGGACCCTGCGTGTTCTCGTTGGAGATCGCCGTGGTCGAGGGCGACGACAGTCCGCTCCACAGATCGAAGGAATTGTGCGCGCGCAGCGCGAAATGGTACGTGCCGGACGGAAAGCCGCACTCGGTCGCGCGCGTCCTGCCCCCGGAGCTGATGACGTCGAGGCGGCCGATCTGCAACGAGTCGGTGTACACGCCTGCTGTGACACCCCAGAGCAGGGCGTAGTCGGTGACATACTGGCCCGGCGGCGGCGTATCCCACGACAGCGCGACACAGCCCTGGTTGTTCCCCACCGCGGCGAACCCGCCCGGCGCCGAGGGGCTCACCGGATCGATGCCGGTCAGGATGAAGCGGACCTCGTCTCCCACGCTCGTGGACACGGTGTACTCCAGCGAGCCGGTGGGACCCGCCGTCGCGCTGCCCGCGGACGCGCCGTTATGGCGGACGTCGTAGGAGCCCGCGGGCGGGAGGTCGAAGAGCATGAAATGCGTGCTTCCGGCGGCCGTGCGGTTCGCACCCGCATCGCCGCTTTTCGCGGCACCGGCGGGGCCCGGAACGAACGCGGCCTGAACTCCCGCGAGCAGTATCATCGAGATGGTCTGACGAAGCATGGGCAATCCCCGGGAGCGCGTCTCGCGCGCGTTACGGCGACAAATCAGCCGAATAGGAAACCTTGTGTAATGGGGCTTACTCGCGACGGTCAGGGGGCTGCAAGAACCGTGCACGGCCGTCAGGGGGCGCTCCGCCGCGCTGCGAACGGACACACCATTAGGGATGCACGAGGATTGGTCAAGGGGAATGTCAGGCAAATTCTGAGGCCGTGTGAGCGCCACTTCAGAAGGGGTACTCGAAGCGCTCGATGGCGCGGATCGCCTCCCGGTCGCCGGTCTCGAGCACGCGAATGGCGCGGTGGACTTCCCATGGCGTCGAAAAATGGAGGACGTGGCGCTCTCCGTCGTTGTAGCGGAGGAGCAGGTCCTCGAAGAGCGCGGCGAGGCCGCGGTCGCTGCCGAGCAGGCGCGCCGCGTTCCGCTCCTGGCCGCCGTGCGTGTAGGCCTTGACGAAGATCCACTGCGGATGGCCCGTCACCGAGATCGCGGTGCTCACCCAGGCGTCGGTCCGGTCCGGGGCGGGCGGGTTGATTCCGGTCAGGTCGCCGTTTTCGATCGCCGGCAATATCCCCCGCCGCCGCCGTCTCCAGTTGAGCGCGAGCGGACCCGTGACGAGAAGCGGACCGGGCCCGCCCGCGGCGCCGAAGCACGCGTCCCGTCCCCGGAAGTGCGCCCGGGCCCGGCGCTCGTCACCGGCCGCGTAGTATATCCGGTTGACCACGGGCGGTTGCGACGGGTGCGGCGCCGAGGGGAACGTGAAATCCGCGTAGCACCCCGTCTCACGCAGCACGACGAGCTCGTCGTCGACGCCGCAATCCTTCCCGCCCGGCCCCGAGTTCGCCAGTACCCAGTTGCCGTGGATGAACCCGTAGGCGGGCGGCGCTCCGGGTGCGCCGTCGTGAAGAAGTCCGTGCCGGTCACGCAGCGTGCGCGTGAAGGAGAGCAGGCGCGCCCGCATGGCGTCGGACGTGTCCGCATCGTGATGCAGGTGCACCTCGACCTCGCCGAAGCCGCGCCGGCACATCCCGGCGAGCGTTTCCACGCAGGATGGATCGAGCGGGTACTCCTCCTCCGGGTAGAAGAACGTGTGGCGGGGCGGATTGCCACCCCGATCGCGGAAGCGCTCGGCCACGCGCGGATAGTCATCCACCCAGCGCCGCACGCGCTCGCGCGCAAGCGCGACGTCGTGGTTGTGCCAGAAGGGCTCGAAGTGATCCACGATGAAGAAGAAGACGTGGCGCGTCCCCTCGCAGCGCTCACGCGCGCGCTGCAGCGCGCCCTGCAGGATCACGTCCACGTTCTTGCGCCGCAGCGGCCCCAGCGCGCGCGCGCCGGCACCGATCGCCGCGGCGGGCAGCACCCATCGCCTCATACCCTTGCTCCTACCACGCCATGAAGAGAAACACCTTGGTGAACAGCCACGCTCCCACCGCCATCAGGAAGCCGTACACGAAGTCCTTCCGTTCCACCAGCACGTACTTCTCGTCGCTGGTCGAGACGAACATGTGCGTGATCGCGGTGGTGAGTCCGATCATGATGAAGAGCAGCTCGCTGTAGGTTCGGGACAGCCAGTACGCGCCCAGGCAGTACGCGATCATGCTGTAGCGGACCGTATCCACATACACGGCGAGCCGGTGCTGCTTCTGCCGGCGGAACACGTTGGCGATGTGGCCGGCGTTCTTGATCGACAGGTAGAGGAGCATGCTCCACGCATAGAACCCGAACATCCCCAGTTCCGCCATGCACAGCACGAACGAGTTGTGGGCGGTGCGGAAGTGGTACTCCGTGAAGTTCCCGTAGCCCACGCCGAAGAGCGGGAACTGCTCGAACAGGTCCACGCCGATGCCCCACGCCTCGATGCGCCCGTAGGCCGATGCCTCCTCGGTCGAAATGGTCGACATGCGCGGCCCCAGCACGAAGAGCGCCAGCATGGCCAGCCCCCCGATCCCGTAGCCGAGCACCTTCCCCATGCTGCGGCTGAACAGGATCATCATGAGCGCGCCGAACGCCATCAGCCCGCCGCGTGATTGCGTGAGATAGAGCGCGTAGACGAGGACGGAGAGGCCGACGAACGCGAAGAGCTTCTCCCAGGGTTTCGACCGCTCCATGAGCTTCAGGAAGACGAAGGGCAGGACCATCACCAGGGCCAGTCCGAGGTCGTTCGGATCCGAGAAGATGCCCACCGCCTGGATGCGCCCCTCGTAGGTCTCCTGGCCCCCGAAGCCGGTGCCGGTGAAGTACTGCACGATCCCCTGCGCGGCGAGCACGATGGTCAGCACGACGAGGAGGTTGATCACGATGCCCAGGCGTCGCGGCGTGCTGACGAGATTGGCGATGAGGAAGTACATCATCATGATCGCCAGGAACTCCACGGCCGCTTCCGTGACGCCCGGAATGTACAGCGCGGCGACGCGGGACATGATGACCGCCGCGAAGAACCACAGCATCAGGAAGTTCTGGGGCGCCCACGCCAGCCGGATGGATCGCTTCTGAACCGCCATGTGCAGGACCATGAGCGCGAACGTCGCCGCACCGATGATGAGCATGATGGGCTTGCCGATCATGCCGGTCACGTAATCCTGCGGTCGGATATAGAGGAACAGGAAGTAGTTCACGAGCCCGACGAACGGCTCGATGAAGAGGATGATGAATCCCGCGAAGCCGGCCACGGCCACGGTTGCGAGCGCGGTGGAACGGAGGAGCAGGTAGGTCACCCCGAACGCGAGCAGGCACGTGACGAGGAAGATGGACGCTACCGTGATGCGGCGCTGCGTCATCATGATGGGCGCACCACCAGGCCTCTGAGGATCTCGTCGAGGCGCGCGGCCAGTGTGGAGGCGGCATAGCCGGCGACGACGTCGCTCTTCCGCCCGCGCCATTCAGCGCCGGCGCGCGTACGCGCCATGAAGGCGGCGATGGCGTCGGCGGTCGTGTCGCTACCCCCCGTGGTAATCGCCACGCCGGCGCCGGCCGCGCGCACGATGCGCGCCGCGTCCCCCTCGGGCACGATGGCCAGCACCGGGCGGTCGCTCGCGAGATACGGGTACAGCTTGCTCGGCACGCAGGTCGCCCAGTTGACCGCGTCGGGGAGGAGCAGCAGGAGTGCCCGCGCCCGCTGCATCGCGCGCAGGCTCTCGGCGTGCGGAACGCGGCCGCGGAGTTCGACGAACGCGGCGAGTCCGGCCGCGGCGATCTTGTTCCACTCGCGCGGATCCACCTCGCCGTGAATCGCGATGCGCGGCACGCTGGCCGGTGAACGCGCGCTCAACCGCCCGAGGGCCGCGACCAGCCGGTCCACCATCCCCGGGTACACCTCGCCCACGTAGGTCAGGTCGGCGTCATCCGTCGCCGGCGCGACTCCGGACCCCAGCATCGCGTCGTCGAACGCGTTCGGCACCACGTGCACCTTTGCGCCGGGTATCGACGGGAATGCGCGCCGGAGCGCGTCGCGGTTGCCTTCAGTATTCGCGATCACGACGTCGCACGCCGCGAGGACCTCCCTCTCCATGCGCCGTTGCACCGCCGCGGAAACGGGGTTGCGCGCCTGGCGCGCGGGTGCGGTCCAGGGATCGCGAAAGTCCGTCGCCCAGTGAAACGCCCGCCGCCGCCGCAGACGCGCCAGCGCGAGGTGGCTCGAGTGAGGCGGGCTTGTGGAGAGCACGACGTCGAGCGCGGCTTCGTCGAGGATGCGCCGGGCCCCCGCGGCGAGCGAACGCGACCATGTCACATGCCGGTCCGGGATGGCGTGGTCGTTCCAGAGCGTGCGCAGACGCGACGACCGTCGCGCCGCTCGGGACGCCTCGCCGGCTTGCCGCGCGCGCGACGTCGTGATCACGCGCACGCCGGGGATGGGCGACGGCTCCCGCGCGGCGGTGAGGATGGTGACGTCCCAGCCGCGCGCGGCGAGCTGCGACGCCATCCACTGCACGCGCAGGCTGCCCGGGGTCACGCTCGGGAGCGCGTGATAGGACACGACCAGCAGCCGGGGTGGTGCGGTCATCGATTCCGCGGCCACAGTCGCGCGCGCGCCGCCGCGAGGAGGGCCAGCTTGCGGGCCTGGCGGCGCCGCCGTGCGGGGCGACTGCCGCGGAATTCGTCGAGCACGTCGACCAGGTAGCTCCCGGGCGCTGAGACCGCGCGCCCGCGGATCTCGAGGGAGGGGGCGCCGCGACGGACGATCATGCCGGGATTCTCGCCGGCGCGGTTCCGGTGGCGCCAGCGTTCCGCGCTGCTGACCGTCGTGGCGCGGTAGTGGCGCCGCGCGACCTCCATCGCGACGTCGTCGTATCCCCCTCCCGGCCACACCAGGAAGGAAACGTCGCGCTCGAGGCGGGATGCGATGATCCGCTTCGACTCGGCGAGCTCCCACTCGAGGCGCGCGAGGCGCTCGGC
>DASTOO010000366.1:0-2683 GCA_035762505.1 Candidatus Krumholzibacteriia bacterium | reverse complement strand
CTGAACATCTTCAAAAACGCGCCGAGCAGGAGGCCCTTTTGGGCATGCCCGACGTCGCTCGCTCCCAAGGCGCGTTGCAGAATCGAATAGCTCGCGCACGAGAAGAACAACGCGTTGGTCAGTTGACCGGGGATGATCGCGTTCCACGGCAGGTAGGGATCATCGGCCGGTCGCAAGAGCGTGAACATTTCGGAACCGCCGGAGGAGAACAGCGCGCCTAGACCGCCAACTTTCGCCAGGCCCAGCGCGGTCACGGCGAGACCGCCCGCCAGCATGATCAACACCTGAACAATGTCCGTCACGACGACCGACGTGAGACCGCCGATGATCGAATACGTGCCGACGATCGCGGTGATGATCACGGCGGCGGTCAACACGTTCGCCACGCTGATCTCGAAACCGAACAGTCCCAGTGCGGCGATCGCCGCCGTGTACGTCATGAGGGGGGCAATCAGCAGCGACTGGCAGACGAAGAGCACGCCCAGCAGAACCTTCGACGCGCGATTGTAGCGGAGTTCGAGGAACTGCGGGATCGTGAAGATCTTCGAGCGCAGAAAAATCGGAATGAACACCAGCGCCGAAATCGTGAGCATCAAGCCGCCGGTCAGTTCGGGCACGAAGGACGCGATGCCGATGCGGTAGGCCATGCCGTTCCCCCCGACGAAGCCGTCGAGCGAGATATTGGTCGCGAAGAGCGAAAAACCAATCGCGGCCCAGCCCAGTTTACGCCCCGCGAGGAAGTAGCTCTCGGTCGACCGGTTGGCTTTGCGCCCGGCCCACACTCCGTAGGCGGTGATGCCGACGAGATACGCGATCACGACGGCGATATCGATGGCGCGGGCGGAGATCATCGGGCCGGTTCGAAACTGGAGGCCGTCACGATCAGCAACCAATCGTTGCCGCGCGCGATTTCGCCCGGCGGATCGAATGGCATTCGCGCGTCGCCGTCCATGTGCATGCCTGAATCGATCGTGTGGCCCGTCCGCGGGTCAACCCAGCGCGCTTTCCAAGGCCCGTCGACCAGCGCGTCGCGGGCCAGCGTGAACGGATATCCGTAAGGCGAATACACGAAGGCGAATTGACGCTCCGCATCGACCGCCGCGAGTACGCCGGCCGACGGGTCCTCCGGGAGATTGCCAAGAGCGTCCTGACTCGGACGCAGGCGCGTCCAAGGATACTCCTCGAAGCAACGCCGCATCACGCCCATCTGAAACGCCCCGGGATAGTCGAGCGCCTGACGCCACGGCGTGCGGGCGAAACTCAGTGGTTGACGGGCTGTCTCCCACATTTGCCAGACACTGTGGTGGCCATAGGTATGACCGGCCGCGCCTGCGAGCAGCGACCAATAGCCGGCCCGGCGGACCTCGAACTCGCCGAACCATCCGGGCAGCGGCACCTGCCGACGGTTGATCGGATGATCTTCGTAGCATGGCTCGCCATCAATCACCGGCTTCGCCGGCTTGCGGGCCAGATCACGACGCGTGAATTCGAAGTTCGGGTTATCGCGGCGACTGTGGCCCGATTGGAAGAGGTTGAAGTCCAGCCAGCTTCGCTCGTGGAAAAATTCCGCCGAACTTCGCGCGCCCGATGGATGATAGGTGATGAGCTGCCGGCGCTCGACGACGGAGCGGATGCCTTCGGCCATCGCCTCGATGACGCGAACGTGCGCGGGATTGTCCGGGGCACGATCGCCGCCGAGTATCCAGATGATGGGTGCATCACGATAACGCGCCGCAAGCCAGGCGGCGTAACCGCGGGCTTTCTCGGGCGTGAACACCTCGGGGCCGACACCCCATCGCCGGTTGAACTTGTCGCCCCACGTCGGAAGAAGGCCCACGTACAGCCCAAGCTCCGCGGCGAGCGCCACGACCTTGTCCACGTGCTCGAAATAAGCCGGGTTGGGGCGCGTGGGATCGCGATCGATCAGCGGAAGATGCCCCGCGGCATTGGGGATGTTGAGCCCGTCGAGCTCCGCCAGGACGACGGTCTGAATGACCGTGAACCCCTTTTGTGCGCGATTCCGCAGGTACTCCGCGGTCTCCTCTTCGTTCAACCGGTGCAGCAGCTCCCAGGCGGTGTCGCCGAGCCAGAAGAACGGCTCACCCGAGTCCGTGGCCAGATGACGGCCATCCGGACTCACCCGCAGAGCCGCTGAACAGACCGCCGTAGTTAAAACAATCATACACACCGGTACACGAATCAGCGAAAACATCATGAGCGGGACAGGAGCGAGGCGTGGGATGAAGGGGCCGGGGAGGATGGTCGCATGCGAGACCGCCGAAGCGGAATTCGCGGACAAGGCCGGATCACCGAAACGAGCGGACCGGCATGCTGAGATTTCATCGGTTACCCGCCAGTAAGTCTCCATGCAAGGCCTTGCGCAACGACTCAATGCGAGCCGGGACGCCCGCGAAAGCGCGATTCGGCACTCGCGGAGCATCCTTGCGCGTCCCACCCTCCTGCCGCCTCGAAGATTGACACGATTTCCGCCGAACCGGCATCGTGTCGCGTCCGCCCTGCCCTCTGCCGCAATCGCCCGCGGTTGGGTCGGTTTCCTATCTGCTCGCGGAATTTGCCCACCCCCAACCCATCGCCGGACCCATTGAAATCCCGCAGGCCGCCACCGGTTCTTCCCTCGATGGAGACGATCGCCGCCTCCGCCGGAGTCGCCACGAGCACGGTT
>DASTOO010000365.1:0-5522 GCA_035762505.1 Candidatus Krumholzibacteriia bacterium | reverse complement strand
GATCCATCAGCCCGGGGAGCTCCATGTACGCCACCTCGGGTTCCACCATCCAGAACTCGGTGAGGTGACGCCGCGTCTTGGACTTCTCCGCGCGGAACGTCGGCCCGAAGCAGTACACCTTGCCGAACGCCGCCGCGGTCGCCTCGTTGTAGAGCTGGCCGCTCTGCGAGAGGTACGCCCTGTCGCCGAAGTAGTCGGTCTCGAACAGCGTGCTCGTCCCCTCGCACGCGTTGGGCGTGAAGATGGGCGTGTCCAGGTTCACGAAGCCGTGCTCGTTCAGATAGTCGCGGATCGCCTTCACGGTGTGGTGCCGCACGAGCAGCACGACGTGCTGCTTCCTGCTCCGCAGCCACAGGTGGCGATGGTCGAGCAGGAACGACGCGCTGTGCTCCTTGGGCGTGATGGGATATCCCTCGGCGCCGCCCACGACGCGCACGCCCTGCAGGGTGAGCTCCATCCCCCCGGGGGCGCGTTTGTCCTCGCGCGGAACCCCGGTGACGATGACGCTGGTTTCCTGTGCGAGATGGCCGAGCGTGTCGAAGT
This sequence comes from Candidatus Krumholzibacteriia bacterium, assembly GCA_035762505.1. Taxonomy (GTDB): domain Bacteria; phylum Krumholzibacteriota; class Krumholzibacteriia; order WVZY01; family JAKEHA01; genus JAKEHA01. The sequence goes on along the minus strand of DASTOO010000365.1, from coordinate 4,979 downwards.
CCGCCGGGCTCACGTCCGCCGCACTCGCGACACACTGGAGATAGCCGGTTCCGTCGCGCAGGATCAGAAAGCGGATCTTGCCGCCGGAGCGGCTGTTGTAGACCCAGCCGCGCAGCTCGACGGGCCGCCCGGCGTGGCCCTGGAGGTCGCGTATGTAGACGAATGGTGGTGTTGACATAGGCGTTGTTTATAGCACGCCCGGGGCTCGCGTCACAACGGCGCCGAACCGCGCGTCCGCCCGCCGCCGCGGGAGGCCGCGCCGCCCCGGACCCCGGCACGCTTCTTGCCGAATCGCCTTCGCACCGAAGAAGTTAGAGCCGCGGCCGAAGCCGCCGAGAGGCCGGTAACAGTCGACATGAACGCACAGTCCCGCTTCGGGAAGGACGCCCCGATGGACCGCACGCGACGTACGCTCGTTGCAATCTGCAGCGCTGCGGTGCTCTCCGCGCTGTGGGCGCCGGCAGTTCCGGCCGGTCCGGCAGAATTTACCCGCTACCAGGAGCGCGAACTGAACAACGGCGCGGTGACGCTCCCGGTCGCCGCGGGCGTCGAGTACCGGTCCGCCACCTCGGCCCTGGCCGGCGGCAACCGCGACGAAGCGAAGCGACACCTGCAGAACGCCCTGGCGCTGCGCCCCCGCTACGCCGACGCGCATTTCACCCTGGCGCGCGTCTACGCGCGCGAGCTCAACCCCGAGGCCGTCTACCACGTCGTGCAGGGCTTCGTGGTCACGGCGACCACGTTCGACGCGCAGCGCGCCTTCGCGATCAACGCCCTTGCGACCTTCGCGCTCGTCCTGATCGCCGCGAGCGCCATCGTGTGGATCGCGCTCGCCGTGCGCTATTTCCCGTTCATCGCGCACAGCGTGGCGGAGTCGTTCAGGACCCGGTTCAACGCCGCCGGCGCGCGTGTCACCGCGTTCCTCGCGATCCTTGCGCCGTTCGCGCTGCTTCCCGGCTTCGCCACCGCGGCCGGCGTCGTGATGATCGCCGCGTGGCCGTTCATGCAGCGCCGCGAGCGTGTGATGTCGTTCACGCTCACGGCGTCCTTCGCGCTGTTCGCCTGGTTCGCGCCCGCGCTGGACCGCTACTCCACGGTGGCCGATCCCAATTCGCTGGTATCGCTCGTCGCGCGCGCCAACGACTCCTCCGCCGACGAGTCGCTGGCGCGGGCCCTGTCCACCGTGTCGGCCGACGGACTCGAGGCGGAGCGCCAGGCCGCGCTGGGCCTGCTCGCCACGCGCGCCGGCGCCACGGACAACGCCGCGGCGCACTTCCTGCGCTCGATTTCGATCCGGCCCGGCGAGTCAATCGCATACGTCAACCTGGGCAACGTCTACTACCTGAACGGCCAGTACGACAAGGCGCTGGAGGGATACCGCAAGGCGGAGCAGGTCGACTCGACCGACGCCGTCGCGCAGTACAACCTGGCGCAGGCATATATCAAAACACTGCTCATGAGCGAGTCGTCGCGCGCGTTGAGCCGCGCGTCGCAGTTCGGCGTGAACGCGGTCGTCGAGTCGATGGCAAAGCCGGCGCGCGCGCGCATGCCCATCTACCCGCGGGCGTTCTCGAACGGGGAGCTGTGGAGAATCGCCCGCGTGGAGGGAGAGAAGCGCAACCCCGGCCTGCTGGCGAGCACTCTCGCGAACGTCACCGGTCAGTCGGCGCGCGTCTCCTTCTGGATCGCGGCCGCGTCGCTCGCGCTGGTGCTGGTCCTGAGGGGCGCGGCCAAACGCAAGAGCCTCGCGTTCCAGTGCTCGAACTGCGGCGAGCTCGCCTGCAACAAGTGCTGCGAGGATGCGCGCGGCTCGGTGATCTGCCAGGCCTGCAGCGACGTCGTGGCCGGCGTCTCCTCCGACAAGGTGGTGGAGGCGCTCCTGCGCCAGCGGCGGCAGTCGGTGGTGGTCAGGCGCCGGCGGTCGATGCGCTGGGTGACGCTGTGGCTGCCGGGACTGCGGCACATCTTCTTCGGGCGGTTCGTCTCGGGATTCTTCATCGCCGCGCTGTTTTCGTTCTCGGCGCTGATGCTGTGGACGCGCGGCTATCCGGTTCCCGACTGGAACTCGCTCCCGTCGGGAACGCCCCTGTGGAAGTGGATTCTCCCCGGCGTCGGTGTGGCGATCTCGTACTGGAAGGCGCTCACCGCGCGCCAGCGCTACGAGGTGCGCAACACCCGCTCGGGATTCTCGCGTTCGCGCCCGGCCGACGCCGGCGACCACGCGGCATCGGCCTGATGACACGCTACGACAGGAAGCACCATGGCGCTTGAAGGCAATCTCAGTTCATTCGGTCTCGAAGAGATCCTGCAGCTGATCGCGGTCCAGCAGAAGACCGGCATGCTGTCGGTCACCGCGGGCGACCGCTCGGCCGTGCTCTTCTTCCGCGACGGAAAGATCATCTCGACGCGGGACCGCCGCAGCAAGACGCGCGACCCGTTCCGCGACTATCTCACGCGTTACGGCTGCCTCCGGCGCGAGGACCTGGTCAAGATCACGCAGATCAGCTCGCAGTCCAAGCTGGACCTGCTCGACGTCGTCACTTCCGAAGGCTTCTTCGACGAGAAGACGCTCAAGCGCCACTGGCGCAACCACATCCAGGAGACGCTGCACGAAGTCATCACCTGGGATCAGCTCTCGTACAAGTTCGTGTCGGGCGACGAGGTGGTGTCGGGCGTCAAGTCGTTCGGCGACTTCACCGTCGAGCCGCTGCTCATGGAGTGCATGCGCCGCATCGACGAGTACCCGATGCTTCTGCAGGCGTTCCCCGCGGACGGGGTACGCGTCTCCAAGACCGGGCGGGCGCCCGACCCCGAGGCGGAGACGATGGAGAGCGAGAAGTCGGTGCTCGCGATCGTGGCGCAGCCGCGCACGGTGCGGGACATCGTGGCGCGCGCGCAGCTCCCCTCCTTCGACGTCTACGAGGCGCTGAAACTCCTCAAGGAGAAGGGCCTGATCGCGGTGGAAGAGGACCTGCAGAGCGGCCTCACCGCGGAAGGAACCGTCGCTCCCCGTGCCAGGCGCCGCAAGCGCGGCAACCCGCTGACCATGGTCGCCGCCCTGTTCCTGTTCACGAGCTGCCTCATGTTCGGTGTGTGGCGCAACGCCGACCACATCACCCGCCTCGCCACGGATGGCACCGTCTCGCGCGACCTGGCCGCGCGCGCGCGGGTGGAGCACCACGTTCGCTTCGTGGTGGAGGCGTACCGCGCCGAGTTGGGGGCGTATCCGAGCACGCTGGAATCGCTGCGCGAGGACGGCTTCGTCGATCGCGCCACGCTGAACCGCGCGGAGGAACTCGACCTGCGATACAAGTTGACGCGTAACGGCGCCGCCTATACGCTCCTCTAGTTTTCACTCACGCTCTGCAATCCAACCCGTCCCGCGTCACGCGAACGCTGCTGCGGATCGCGGACTTCGTGTTTGTGCTCCGTCCCCTGATCCTCGTGCCGGCGTGGAGCTTCTATGCCCTCGGGGCCCATACCGCGCCGGACGTGGTGCTCGCCACCGTGCTCGCCGAGAGCGCCTTCTGGTGCCTCTCGGCGCTGCTCGCGTGCGCGTACGTGCTGAACCAGATATTCGACCGGGAGAGCGACGCCCTCAACGACAAGGGTCACTATCTCACCCGCGGCGTGTTCGGGATGCGCCTGATGGTGCTCATCGCGCTGGTGTGCTTCGCGGGCGCGTCGCTCCTCTTCCAGCGCGCGGCGCCCGGACAGCGCTTCCCCCTGGTGCTGGCCTTCGTCCTCGCCACGACCTACTCGCTCCCGCCGCTGCGGCTGTGCGCGCGGCCCTACTTCGACCTCGCGGCCAACGCACTCGGGTACGGCGGCCTCGCGTTCGTGATCGGCGCGACGGGACACGGCGCGTACTTCGGTGACGCCTGGCGCAACGGCGTCCCGTGGGTATTCCTCGTGGGCGCGACGTTCCTTCACACCACGATCCTCGACGTGGACGGCGACGCCGCCGCGGGCAAACGAACCACGACCGTAGCGGCGGGGGTGCGGGTCTCGGCGTGGATCGCGGTGCTCTTCGCGTTCGGCGCGGTGGGCGACGCGGCCTGGTCCTTCCTGGACCGCGGCACGCGCGTGTTCCCGGTGCTGATCACCGGCATCGCCTTCGCGGCTTTCGTCGTGGCGGCCGTCATGATCGAGCGTGCGCTCCGGCTGGGCCCGGCGTCGACCCGCGGCGCGCGGGCGCGCGCGAGCTCGCTGGCGGTGCAGGCCGTGACCGCGCTGGTCGCCGTGACCGCGGTGCTGCGCGATCCCCTGATGCTCCTCCTGCTGCTCCCCCTGCTCGTCGCCGCGCGCGCGTACTACCGCGCGCGCTTCGGCCTGTCCTACCCCGGCTGAGCTCGGCAGGCCGTCAACGGCGAGCGCGCTTGAAGAGCGGCGTCAGGCGCGCCGCCGCGTTGATAGCGCGGCACTTCATTTCCTCGACGCCATAGAGCGGGTTGGGCGAGAGTTTGATCTCGATCGCGCGGGCCGGGTCGATGATGTAGACCGCGTCGCGCCGGAGCGCGAACCGGTCCACCACGTCGTTGCGGTGCGACGGGTACAGCGAGAAGGCGGCCTCGAAACCGGCCGCGGCCGCGGCCGCGCGCACCGCGTCGTCGTAGCGCCCGAACGGATAGGACAGCGTGCGGGCCGGGCGGCCCGTCGCGTTTGTCACCGCGCGGCGCGAGCGGGCGAAATCGTCGCGCACCTCCTCCGGCGTCATACGGGTGAGGTCGCGGTGCGAGGCGGTGTGGGAGCCGAACGTGACGCCGGCGGCCGCCAGCTCGTTGACCTGCGCGTCGTCCAGGTGCCGGAAGGGCGGCCGGCCCAGCGAGAGATCCCACGTATTCTCGCGTCCGGCGAAGTCGGTGACGAGGAAGACGTGAAACGGAACGCCGCGCCGCGAGAGGATCGGGAGCGCGGTGTCGACCAGATGCGCGAAGCCGTCGTCGAAGGTGAGAAACACGCGCTTCTGGTTGGCCGCG
>DASTOO010000364.1:0-3223 GCA_035762505.1 Candidatus Krumholzibacteriia bacterium | reverse complement strand
TTTGTCGGCCCGCTTGTGAAAAAGAAGTGCGCAACTGCCGCAGCGGCAGTACGTGATCTCGTTCACGAACGTGACCGCACGACCTACTGGCGCGTCGTCGTCAGCAGGGTCGGGGGCGTCGTCTCCTTGCCCCGGTCGAGCCGGTCGAAGTAGCGCTGGCGCGCGGCCATCACCCAGTCGTACAGAAATTCCTTGTGCCAGAACTTGCCCGCGCGTTCGTAGTGCTTTGACGCCGCCTTGTACTCACCCATGCTCCCCAGAATCTCTCCCGCCCGGGCACTCGCCAGCATCTGGTAGCCCTCGTCCCAGCGCGCCGCCCTGGGGTTGACGGCGCCCGTGAACGCGTCCAGCGCCTTCTCGGGATCGCCCGCCATGAGGCGCGCCTCGCCCAGGTAGAACATGTCGGCCACCGACGGGTTCTCCTTCGACTCCAGGCTCTGGCGCACCCGCGCGCGCGCGTCGTCGTCGCTGCCGTAGATGGCGGCGACGTCGGCCGGCCCCGCGCCGGTTCCGCCGGGGGTCTTGTCCAGCTCCGCGAGCATCGCCTTCACTTCGTCGTGCAGGTAGCCGATGCGCGCGTCATTCAGCGCGAAGTTCCAGAGCTCGCGCGCCTTGTCGGCGTTGCCGCGCGTCGCCATGAGGCGGCCCAGCTCGAACGCGGAAAACCCGCTGACCCAGTCGGGATGCTCGGGTCCCTCGCGCATGATCTCCTCGAAGCGCTCGATCGAACGCGACGGGTCGTAGTAGCGGTCGGCGAACGCGCGCTCGAAACGGATCAGCCAGTACGTGGCGTTGTCGCGTTCCGCGTCGGGAAGCGCTGCGATCCGCGCGGTGGACCGGTCGAGGTTGTCGCCGTATTCAGACCCGTGCCGCGGCAGCAGCGGATAGATGATCGCGAACGGGCGCAGAAAGGTGGCGTGATCTGGGAACTGGCGGCGCAGATACTCGAAGCCCTCCAGTCCCTCCTCGTAGCGTCCCTCGAAGCCCAGGTAGACCGAGTAGAGGATCAGCGAATTGTCCGTCTCCATGAGGCTGTTCCAGCCGCGCGCGAGCTCCATCATCTGAAGACCGCGATCGCGATCGCCCGAGGGGAGGAACAAGAGCTTGGAGACGAACTTGTACGCCGCGGGCAGCGTGTCGGCAAAATAGAGGAACGCGCCCATCAGACTCGACGCGACCGGATCGTCGGGTTTCCGTGCGAGATACCACTCCAGGTCCTCTTTGCCCTTCTTGGCGTCGCGTCCCGCGGACCAGAAGCTCTTCTCATAAGTATGGACATGGGACATCAGCATCCGCGCCCAGCCGCGGTAGAGCCTGAGTTCCGGGGCCGGATCGCCGGCGCTGATGCGCGCGTCGCAGATCGCGATCGCCTGCTCCAGCTCGTGGTGCAGGGGCGCGGCGAGGCGCTTCAGCTCTTCCTTCTGCTCGTCGTCCACCGGGATGAGCTCGCGGTACAGGCGCGCGCGCATGAGGTGGTACATCGGCTCGCCCTGGCAGACCGAGGCGAGGGAGTCGGTCCAGGAGAGGCTCGCGCGGACCTGGGCACGGAAGACCCGGTCCATGGTCCGTCGCACTTCCGGAGCCGTGAGGTCGCGAGTTGCGGCGGGGGTCGGCTTGCCGCCCGCCGCGCGCCGCGCTCCGTCCAGCGAGGTCGATACCGCGAGAATCGATATAACTATAAGTAAATAATCGCGTTTCATTTTCCCTTTCGTGGGCGTGGCGGCCCGAATGCGGGCGGATTATGCACGAAACGGACCCGTTCGGCCAGTCCGCGTTGGGTCTCGCGCGGTGGCACGTCCGTTGCTGAGTCCCACCGGGATCCCCTTGCAACCCATGAAAGATACAAACCTCAAGGCCGGGCGCGAAAGCGCCGAGCACACGGAGCACCTCGCGACCGTTGGCCAGGTCCTCAAAGCCCTGACGAAACTCGTCAATGGCCGGAAGATCTACGCCGAGAACAACCCGCGGCTCGAGCAGTTCCGCGGCGAGTTCGACGCCTCGCTGCGCATGCTCTTCGACGTGCAGGACGAACTCGTCCTCGCCATCGAGCAGTATGCGATGCGCTGGAACGACGAAGTGGTCTATGAGAACGCGGCCCGCGAGGAGAGCCTCGCCTACATCCTGTTCCGGGACGGCATCGGCGAGCTGACCATCGGCCCCGGCGCCATCGGCGACGAAATCGGCCGGCTGATCGACATCCTGGCGAGCGAGCTCCACAGCCGCGACGCGGACGAGGACGTGGTGACGCGCTTGTGGACCGCGGACTTCCAGCACATCTCGTATCGCGTCGTCGACGACTACCTCGCGAACGAGTACGGCGCCGGGGCGGCGGAGGGCGCCGACGACCCGCGCCAGGACGAGACGAGCGACCATCCGGAGCTTCTGCCGAGCCTCGCGGATAGCGGCCGCATCATCGTCCCGGCGCCCGAGCCGCTGCAATCGATCGATTCGTTCCTGCGGCGCACGCTGGCGTCGCACCACCCCGAGGGCGACGACAGCCAGCGCGAGGCGCTCTACCAGCGGCTCCTCCGCACCAGTTTTGCCGTCGCCGGCGAAGAGGTTGCGATCTACACGCGCGAACTCGAGGCGGAAAAGGCCGATGACGGTGTCGCGTCGTTCGTGGACGCGATCCTCGTCTTCGTGCTTCTCGGCGACAATCCCTCGGCCGTGCGCGACGTGATGGCCATCGTCGACCGTATCGTGGACTACGCGGTCGAGGAGAAACAGCCCGTGACGCTCGCGCGTCTGGCGCAGCTCGTTCGCGAGTTCTCCGCGCGCACCGACCTCCCCGACCCCGTGCGCGTCTTCTGCAAGAAGCAGTTCGCCCGGGTGGCGAACCCCGCGGTCCTCGCGGCGCTGTTCGAGCGTATCGACCGGCCCGGCCCGTACATGGATGCCACCCTGCGCTACGCAACCGCCATGGGGCGGGACGCGGTGGAGCCCTTGACGCGCGTGCTGCACCGCATCGAGGGCAGCACCGCGCACCGCATGATCTGCGACACGCTCATCGCCATCGCCGGCGACTCCAACGGCGACGTCGTGATGGCGGCGCTGGAGCGCTTCGACATCGACCATCCCGCGGTGGCGCTGGACGCGGTGCACATCGCGCGTTCGCTGCAGCTCCCGCTCTCGCCGCGGCTGCGCGAGCTCATGTTCTACCCTGAGCCCCGCGTGAAGCTCGAGATGATCGAATGGCTGGCGAAGCGTCAGGACGATGAATCCA
>DASTOO010000363.1:0-3952 GCA_035762505.1 Candidatus Krumholzibacteriia bacterium | reverse complement strand
CGCGAGCTCCTTCTCGTCGTCCGTCACCGGAAACCCCGGCAGCGCGCTCAGACTCTTGAAGCGCTCCGGCGCCGCCATCACGATGGCGAAGCCGGGACCGGAGGAGGGCCCGTAGCACGCGAGGTGAAACTTCCCGCCCTCCACCTGGTAGCGGCGCGCGACCTCGTCCAGCAGCTTCAGCGTCACGTTGACCGGGTCGGTGAGAAGAAACGACGGGCTCTCGACCGTGATCCACCCGCGCTGGGAGGTATCCTCTCCCCAGAACAGTCCGCCCCAGTTCCCCTCCACCTTCTTGCCGTGACCCGGAGCGATCAGCACCGGATACGCCCTGGTGGGATCGTAGCCGACGGGCAGATCCACCGAGAACGGAAGCTCGACGTCGCCCTCGAGCTTCAGCGTGAAGAAGTTCCGCTCCAGCGGCAGAACGAAGCGCGCGTCCTCGCGCAGCGCGGCGAGGTCCGGGTCGTTCTTCATGACGTCGCGGTCCGCGAAGCCGGCGCGCTTGGCGCCGGTCAGCGCCTTGAACGCGTCGTTCCTGGCGCCCTTGAGCGCGTATGCGCACGCGAGGTTGTAGAACGCGCTGGCGCGGACGGACGCGAAGGTCGCGGCGCGGTGTCCGGCATTGATGGCGCGGTCGAGGTCCCCCGCGGCGTGGCAGGCGCGCGCCAGCACGAACCACGCGTGCGGGTTGTCCGGATTCTCGTCCACCGCCTTCTGGGCCGCGGCCACCGCTTCCTTCGGCTGGTTGGCGTCGAGCAGCTGTTCGGCCTGGATCACCGAGGGCACCGGGGTCTCCGGCGGCGCGGGCGCTTGTGCGCGGGCCGTGGCGGCAAACGCGGCCACGGCCCCGATGGCGACGAACCTGCGGATCGTCTTCTCGTTCATGGACTCCTCAGCGGGCTGGCTCCACCACGGGCTCTTCCACCGTCACCCGCGTCAGCACGGAATTGGCGATGAAGCACTCATGGTGGGCCTTCTCGTGCAATTCGGCAAGCATCTCGGCTGTCGGCTGGTGCCCCGGGGCAAAAGCAATGCTGGGGCGAAGGATGGTCCGCGTGATCGCGAGCCTCTTGTTCTCATTGGGCTCGAGGTAGCCGACGGCGTCATCGTCGTACTTCTCCACCACGACGCCCTTGCGCGCGCACAGCGCGAGGAACGTGAGCATGTGACAGCTCGAGATGGACGCCACCAGCGCCTCTTCGGGATCCACGCACTCCTCGCTGCCGAGGAACTTGGGCGCTGCCGCGGCGTGCACCACCGCTCCGTTCTTGAACGTCCAGGTGTGCTCGCGGTTGTACTCCTTGTAATCGAACGACGCGGTCTCCTTCACCCAGTGAATCCGCGCCCGATGCTGCGACATGGTTCTTCCTTCCTATGCGGCCGGGTTGACGAAATCAAAACAACGCGCGCGGTCATCCCGTCCGCCGCGTGCGGTCGAGCGCTCCCTGGATGGCAAGCAGCTCGCCGATGTTGTCCATGGTGATCATTCCCACCAGATGCCCCTGGGATGAGACGGGAGCGGAGGTGGTACGGCGCACGCCCAGGCGCTGGAAGGCGGACTCCACCATTTCCCCGGCCTGCACGACTTCGAAGTCGCGCTGCATCACGCCGGACACCGGGATCTCGGGTCCGCCGCGTGCGAGCGCCGCCAGCATGTCCTTCTGCTGGAGGATCCCCACCACGTCGCCGTTCTCCACCACCGGGAAGTCGCGCTGCGTCCCCGCCAGCGTGAGCTCGATGGCGGTGGCGAGCGTGTCGGACGGCGCCAGCGTGCGGAAATCGGTGACCATCGCGCGGCTCACGGGAATCCCCGAGAGCGAATACTTCATCTGCACCATGTTCGCCTCCTGCGCCGCGCCGATCCAGACGAAGAGGCCGATGAGAATGAGCATCGGATTGATGAACAGGCCCGCGAAGCCGAACAGGAAGGCCATCGACTGGCCGATCACGGCGGCGAGGCGCGTCGCGCGCGCGTATTCCATCCGTGTCGCGAGAAGCGCGCGCAGGACGCGCCCGCCGTCCATGGGGAACGCGGGCAGGAGATTGAACACCACGAGGAACACGTTCACCATCATCACGCGCCCGAGAAACGAGCCTCCCGTGAAGCTCACCGCCCCCACGGTCGTCACCGACGCGGTGACGCGCGCCAGCAGGAATATCCCGCCCGCGATGACCACGTTCACCGCGGGGCCGGCGAGCGCCACCCACAGCTCCTGCTTCGGATCGTCCGGCATCTTCTCCAGCCGCGCCACCCCGCCGATGGGCAGCAGGGTGATGTCGCGCGTGGGAATACCGTAGCGGCGCGCGGTGAGCGCGTGACCGAACTCGTGGAGGACGACGCACAGGAAGAGCGTCAGGATGAACGCCAGGCCCTCGACCACGGCGCCCGTGCTCTGATCCTCGCGCCAGATCATCGCCGCGTACCAGGCGAGCAGCAGGAAGAACGTCAGATGGACACGGACGGGGATCCCGAAGGGAGAACCGATGCGAATGGACCACTTCATGGTGCGATCATCCGGAATATACCTCGCGCGCGGCGTTCGCGCGAGCGGCACCCTATGGTACACTGGCAACGCGCTCCTTACCACCCATGAAGCAGGCATTGACCATCGCGGGCTCGGATTCCGGCGGCGGCGCGGGGATCCAGGCCGACCTCAAGACCTTCCACGCGTTCGCCGTCTTCGGCGCGTCCGTGGTCACCGCGATCACGGCCCAGAACACCCGCGAGGTTCGGGCGGTCCACGAACTCCCCGTCGACATGATCCGCGCCCAGATGGAGGCGGTGTTCGACGACCTCGACATCGCCGCCGCCAAGACCGGCATGCTGTCGAGCGCCCGGATCATCGAGACGGTCGCCGCGGAGCTGGCGCGACGTGGTTTCGAGAAGCTGGTGGTGGATCCCGTGATGATTTCGAAGAGCGGCTATCGCCTCCTGGCCGACGACGCCGTCGCGGCGCTGCGCGGCACGCTGCTCCCCCTGGCGTTCGTGGTGACGCCGAACCTGCACGAGGCGTCCCTGCTCACCGGTCTCGAGGTGGCGTCGCTGGATGATATGAAGCGGGCCGCGGAAAAGATCGCGGCGCTGGGTCCCCGCGCCGTGCTGGTAAAGGGCGGGCACGCGGCGTTCGCGCGCGCGGTCGATGTCCTGTTCACGGAGGGAGAATATGTGGAGCTGCGGCCGCAGGGTCCGGTGCGCGCGCGGAGCGTCCACGGCACGGGCTGCACGTTTTCGGCGGCGATCACGGCGCGCCTGGCACTCGGAGATCCCCTTCCCGCGGCGGCGCGGCGCGCCAAGCGCTACATCACGCGCGCGATCCGCCAGGCGCCCGCGATCGGGCATGGCCACCCGCCGGGCCACCACTTCTACTTCCTCGGGCCGGACGACTGGGATACCGAACCGACGGCGTGATCCGCTACTCGAGGGATGCGCGCAACGCCGCCCGCGCGAGGAGCCGCGTCGAGTCCAGGACCGGGAGCGGCGAGTTCTCCTCGGTGATGATCAGCGGCACCTCTGTGCAGCCCAGCACCACCGCCTCGCAACCGCCCACGCGCATCTCGCTGATCAGACCCGTGAAATACGCGCGCGACTCCGCGGTGAACTGCGCCGCGACCAGCTCGTCGAAGATGATCCGGTTGACCAGCTTGCGGTCCTTCTCCGCGGGCAGCGCCACGTCGATCCCCACCTCGCCGAGCTTCTCATTATAGAAGGACGACTCCATGGTGTAGGCCGTCCCGATGAGGCCGACCTTGCGGTAGCCCCGCTGGCCGGCTTCGCGCGCCACCTCGCCCGCGATATGGAGCCACGGCAGTTTCGCCTTCGCCACCACCTGGCCGAACACGTGGTGAACCGTGTTGTCGGGGCAGATCACCAGCTCGGCGCCGGCCCGCGCGAGCTTCGCCTCCGAGGACAGCATGAGGGCGGCGATGCCGTCCCAGTTGCCCGCCTCGAGCA
>DASTOO010000362.1:0-2817 GCA_035762505.1 Candidatus Krumholzibacteriia bacterium | reverse complement strand
AAGCACAGGCATCCGCGGCGCGCTTCCTGGCCGGGGCGGCGGGCAGCAACGTCGAGCTCCACCAGTTCCGCGACGGCTTTTTTCCCTCGGAGCAGGCGCGGATCAAGACGTATTATGAGGAGCTGAAGGGGCGCATCCGGCCGGACCTGATCTTCACGCACCAGCGCGACGATCTCCACCAGGATCACCGCGTCGTGTGGGAGCTCACGTGGAACACGTTCCGCGACCACGCGATCCTCGAGTACGAGGTCCCCAAGTGGGACGGCGACCTCGGGCGGCCGAATGTGTACGTCCCGCTCGCGAGGGAACAGGCCGCCGGGAAGATCGCGATCCTGATGGAGTGCTTCGCGACCCAGGCGGGAAAGCACTGGTTTGACGAGGAGACGTTCTCCGGATTGATGCGCCTGCGCGGCCTCGAGTGCAATGCGCCCTCGCGGCGCGCAGAAGCGTTCTACGGGCGAAAGGTTGTGCTATGAGCGCGGTGACGAGACCCGTCGCCATCGAGTGGCTGCTGGAGTTCAGACGCTACCGCGAGCTGTTCTTCTTCCTGATCTGGCGCGACGTCAAGATCCGCTACAAGCAGACGCTTCTGGGCGCGTCGTGGGCCGTCATCCAGCCGTTCTTCATGATGGTGATCTTCACCCTCATGTTCGGGCGCATGGCCGGCATCGACAGCGAAGGCGTGCCGTATCCGGTATTCAGCTACGCCGCGTTGGTGCCGTGGACCTATTTCCAGTACGCGGTGACGCTGTCGGGGAACAGCCTCGTCGCGAACTCGAAGCTCATCAGCAAGGTGTACTTTCCGCGGGCGATCATCCCCGCGTCTTCGTCGTTGAGCGGCATTGTGGACTTCGCGATCGCCGCGGTGGTGCTGATCGGCCTGATGGTCCATTACGACACGCCCATCACCGCCGGCCTCCTGCTCTGGTTCGTCTTTCTCGTGCCGCTCGTGATGTTCGCCACGGCGGTGGGCATGATCTTTTCGGCGATGAACGTGAAGTACCGGGACATAAAGTACACAATTCCGTTCTTCCTGCACGTGATGCTGTTCGTATCGCCCATCATCTACCCGGCGTCGAACGTGCCCGAGAGGTACCGGTTGATCCTGCAGTTCAACCCGCTGGTGGGGATCCTCGACGCATTCCGCGCCGTCGTGATCCCGAGTCGGGCCATCGACTGGAACTCGCTCGCGATCGCGTGCTCCGTCACGGTGGTTCTGTTCGTCATCGCGAGCGTCTACTTCTACCGGACCGAGCGGTCCTTCGCCGACCTCGTTTAGAGCAAGACCAGGAGTGCCATGGCCGAAGCCATTCACGTCGATCACATCACCAAGCAGTACCGTCTGGGCGCGCTGCGGCACGAGACCATGCTGCGCGAGGTGCTGACCAACATGCTGCGCCCCGGGCGGGGGACTCCGCCGCGGACCATCCTCGCCCTCGACGACCTGTCGTTTCAGGTCGACGTCGGCGAGGTGGTGGGCCTGATCGGCCGCAACGGCGCGGGAAAGAGCACGCTGCTCAAGGTCCTGTCGCGCATCACCTATCCTACGTCGGGCCGCGTCCGCGTGCGGGGCCGCGTGGCCTCGCTCATCGAGGTCGGCACGGGGTTCCACGACGAGTTGACGGGCCGGGAGAACATCTATCTCAACGGATCGATCCTCGGCATGCGCAAACGCGAGATCGACGCGCGCCTCGACCAGATCATCGAGTTCGCCGGGGTGGAGCGCTTCGCGGACACGCCCATCAAGCGCTATTCCTCGGGCATGCGCCTGCGCCTGGGCTTCGCGGTGGCGGCCCACATGGAACCCGATGTCCTGTTCGTCGACGAGGTTCTCGCGGTGGGCGACGCGGAGTTCCAGAAGAAGTGCCTCAACGCGATGGACGAAATGCGCACCGGCGGCCGCACCGTCGTATTCGTCTCGCACAACATGGCCGCCATCGAGAACCTGTGCCCGCGCACGATCTGGATCGATGGCGGCCGCATCCGGCAGGACGGCTCCTCCGACCAGGTGATCGCCGCGTACCTTTCCACGTTCTCGGAGTCCCAGCGCGCCGGCTACGACCTCGCCAGCATTCCAAACCGGACCGGGAGCGGGGCGCTGCGCTTCACGCGCGTGGACTTCTTCGACGCGCACGGCAACCCCGCGCCGGTGTTCCGCTGCGGCGAACCGATGCACGCCCGCTTCCACTACCGCGCCCAGGAGCGCGTTCGCGACCCGCGCTTCTGCATGACGGTGTACTCCGACCTGGGGACGCGCGTCTTCACCGTCAGCACCTGGCACGCGGGTTATCATATCCCGGGACTCGAGCCCGGCGAGGGCGTGGTCGACCTGGTGATCGACGACCTGCCCCTGCTGCCGGCCCGTTACTACCTGACGCTCTGGACCGACAGCGTGGGCCAGACGTACGACCGCATCGAGCACTGCGTCGCGATCGACGTGGGCGAGTCCGGCGTCCATCACAAGGGGCGCGGCGTTCACGCGCGCTGGGGGCTCGTGTACATGCCGTCGCGCTGGCACAACGCATCCGGCGCCAGGGCCGACGGGGACTCCGGGCACGAGCCGATCGATGCGGGCCTGTGACGGAGGCGGGAGTCGCATGCACCTCCTCGATCTGACCACGGGCTTCGACGCCGGGCGCGCGGGCGGCGAGATGCACGCCCTCATGACGCGCCTCTTTCCGATCCGACGCAGCATCACGGGCGAGGGGATTCGGGAGACGTTCCGCGTGCTGGGCGAGACCCTCCCGTTGCGGGTGCACCGCGTCCCCACCGGCACTCGCGCCTTCGACTGGACCGTGCCCCGGGAGTGGAATGTGC
>DASTOO010000361.1:0-3112 GCA_035762505.1 Candidatus Krumholzibacteriia bacterium | reverse complement strand
GGCTCAGGCGCCCATGAGGGTGATGTCCACGGCGCAGGCCCTCGGACCCCGCGCATCCAGCAGGACGACGGCGTCCCAGCTGCCGAGGTTCATGTTCCCGTCCCGGATGGACAGGGTAATCGACTCCGCCACCACCCCGCTCGCCGGATACCCCGAATCGTCGACGTCGAGCCGGTCCCTGGAACCGGCCGGGGAGCCCGCGCCTTCTTCCGGCGCGCCGGGGGCCGCCGGCGGCGCCGCGAGGTGGGTTCGGATGATCCGCAGCAGGTCGTCCACGTCCTCGTCCAGGTCGGGAGCCAGGGTGAGACAGCACCCGTCGCCCGCGACGGTGAGGATGCAGAGGCCCACGCGAAACGCCGAGTCGCGCACGAACGCGTTGACGTCCCCGGTGACGTCGGAAAGCGACGCACCGTCATCCGTATTGAAATGAAGTCGTTCGGTCTCGATTCGCATGGCTCCAGGTCGCATCCCCATCCACCCACGCCGGGGCAATGGGTGTTGCAATCCCGGGTGAAACCGTCGGATACTGACGTCGCCCCCGTCCCGCGGGGGCGTTCTTGCTTACCTTAGCAGAGAGGCCCGCATGACGAAAAAGGGTTTTCGCCTGCCGTTCGGGCGACCGGCCGACGTGGCAATCGACGAAGTCGGCGCGCTCCGCGAGGAGAACCACCAGCTCAAGCGGGCGGTCGAAGAGCTATCCATTCTCAATGACCTGGCGCGGGCCATCGGCGCCTCGGTGGACTCGGAGGACATCATCCACAAGATCGTGGACCGCTCCATGCGCGCCGTCCAGGCGGAGCAGACCGTAGTGACGCTGGTCGATCGCGACGCGCACCAGTCGATGAAGACGCTCGTCCGGGCCATGACGTCCTCGGCGGAGCATCCGCACTTCCACCTCAACGAGAATCTGATCGGCTGGATGCACCTGTACAAGAAACCCCTCTGCACGAATGATCCGGGCGCGGACGACCGCTTTCGCGGGTTGAAGTGGGACCAGTCCATCAACTCCATCCTGTGCGTGCCGTTGATGGTGAAGTCCGAGCTCATCGGGGTGATCACGAGCTACAACAAGAAGACGCGCGACGGCTTCACCGACGAGGACCAGCGCCTCTTGGCCATCATCGCCGGGCAATCCGCGCAGATCATCGAGAACGCCCGCCTCTACGAGGAGGAGAAGGCGCTCACCGGGATGAAGGAGCAGGTCAAACTCGCTGCCCAGATCCAGAAGGACCTCCTGCCCAGGAACCCGCCGTCGCTCCGGGGTTATGAACTCGCGGCGAGCAGCGACGCTGCGCAGATGGTCGGCGGCGACTACTTCGATTTCATCCCGGTGCCGCACGGACGGTGGGCGGTCTGCCTCGGCGACGTGTCGGGAAAGGGCCTGCCGGCGTCGCTGCTCATGGCCAACCTGCAGGCCACGCTACGGGGGCAGACGGCGCTCGATTCGCCGGTCGGCGACACGATCATGCGCTCCAACCGGCTCATCTATCAGAGCACCGACCCGGAGAAATTCGCGACACTCTTCATCGCGATCCTGGACCTGGAAGAGCACTCGCTGTCGTTCTGCAACGCGGGACACGAGAACCCCATCCTCCTGCGCGCGGACGGCGGCGTCGCCCGGCTGGCGACGGGCGGGATGGCGCTCGGCGTCCTCGACGAATTCCCGTACCAGGCCGGGGTGGAGCGGATGGGGCCGGGGGACATCCTGGTGATCTACTCGGACGGGATTCCCGACGCGGTGAACGAATTCGAGCATCCGTTCGGCGAGGAGCGCCTGCTCGCCTGCGTCCGGGAGGCCGCGGCGGAGTCCGCCGGCGAGATTCTACGCCGCGTGGTGGCCGCCGTGCGCGACCACGAGCAGGGCGCCGACCGCATCGACGATCTGACCATCATCGTGGTCAAGCGTACCCGCTGATTCGTCCGTATGGGCCGCGCGGGGGGAAACCCGACGGCGTTTCGCGCGTAGTATGAGGAGCTTTTCCGTGGGCCCCCGGCCGCGGGTGGCGAGATGGCGGGTCCCGCAGCCTCGATCCCGAAAGGGCACACATGATCGGCCGAAAAGTCCACCACTACCAGATCACCGAGAAGCTCGGCGAGGGCGGGATGGGTGTCGTGTATCGCGCGGAGGACACCCGCCTCAACCGCACCGTCGCGCTCAAGTTCCTCCACCCGGCCATCCTGGCCCTCCCCGAAGACCAGCAGCGGCTCGTCGCCGAGGCCCGCGCCGCCGCCGGTCTCAGCCACCCGAACATCTGCACGATATACGAGATCAACGAGATCGACGGGGAGACGTTCATTGCAATGCAGTACGTGGAGGGGACGACGCTGCGCGATCGTGTCCTGTCCGGGCGCATCGAAACGGTCGATGCGCTGCGCCACCTGATCCAGATCGCGGACGGACTGCGGCAGGCGCACGAGAAGAACATCGTGCACCGCGACATGAAGAGCTCCAACATCATGATCACTCCTTCGGGCCGCGCGGTGATCATGGACTTCGGCCTGGCGCGTCCCGCCGGTCACGGCCGCAACGACGAGCGCTTCACGTCGCGCGGCACCTCCGCCTACATGTCGCCGGAGCAGGCGCGCGGCGAGGCGGTCGATCAGCGGACGGACATCTGGTCGCTCGGGGTCGTGCTCTACGAGATGCTCGCCGGACAGCTGCCGTTCCGCGGCGACTACGAGCAGGCCGTCCTGTATTCCATCCTGAACGAGTCACACCGCCCGCTCGTGGATTTCCGGCCCGGGCTGCCCCAGGCGGTGGTGAAGATCGTCGAGCGGTGCCTCGCCAAGGCTCCGGCCGACCGGTACCAGTCCCTGGACGACCTGATTGCCGCGCTCCGGCGCGTGCTGGATTCCATGACGGGCGTGGGGCGCGTCGCCAGCCGCCCCAGCCGGCTCCGCCTGGTCGGCATCGCGACGGCCGCCGTGCTCACCATGGTGGCGGGCCTGCTGGCGTTGGACTTCCTGAGGGGGCGCGTCGCGGGAGGACAGGATCGCGTTCCGATCGCCGTCATCGACTTCGACAATGACACCGATGAGACCGCTCTCGACGGTCTCTCGGGGATGCTGATCACCGCACTCGAGCAGTCCCGCCGCCTCTCGGTGATGACGC
>DASTOO010000360.1:0-11370 GCA_035762505.1 Candidatus Krumholzibacteriia bacterium | reverse complement strand
GGTGCCGTCGCTGCTGCCGTCGTCGATCACGATCACTTCGAAGTCGGGGTAATCGATGGCGAGGATGCCGTCGAGCGTCGCCTCGATGTGCTCGCTCTCGTTGAAAGCGGCGATCACGACCGACGCCGGCGGCGTGAACGCGGGGTCCACCGCGGGCTTGATCTGTTCGGCGGTGCGCTCGCGCCGGAGATAATACAGCATCGACACCAACACGAGGACGCCGCTCGACACGAGCGGGTACCACGCGAAGAACGAGAGCGCCGCCAGGTAGACGATGTTGCGCTCGATCGCTTCCAGGATGCCGATGACGTCGATCATCACGCCTCCGGCACCCGTCCCGTCACCCGGAAAAGCTTGTGGCCGCGGGCGGTTTCGTCGTCCTCCATCTGGACGACGTGCACCTCGATGTAGCGCGCGCGGCGCAGCTCCTCGTCACTCTGGGCGACGAACGTGCGGCCGAGAAAATCGAACGCGGGCGCCGGCGCCGCGGGGGGGCGCGAGCGGCGGCGGCTGCGGCGCGCGAGCCGCACGTTGTACAACACCCAGAAGAGATCGAAGATGGTGATGATCGCGACGATGCCGCCGACGATGAACAGCGCGCGACGGGTTTCGCCCGTGACGGGCTGCCGCATGACGAGATGCCAGTACCAGGCGAACACCGCCCAGAGGATCACACCGAGCAGAATATGAAGAGTAGTTCGCATCAACGTTGCACAGCAGAGCATAAGGACACGCGGCACTGGTGGGAACTGCAATGCCCGTGCCCCGGACGGGAAGGGATTGTGTCATCGCGCGATGGCGGGTTGTTCCTTCCTGCTCCCCGGGGCATGGGCGGAACGACCCGCGCACTGCGGAAAATGGCACGCAACTACTTGAGGAGGACCATCTTCCGCGAGAGCGTCCCGGAAGATGTCTCGAGGCGGTAGAAGTACACGCCCGAGCCCGCGGCGCGGCCGGCGTCGTCGCGGCCGTTCCATGGCAGCGTCGTCACCCCCGCATCGGCGACGCCTGCGAAGAGGGTGCGGACCGCGCGGCCGTGCACGTCGTAGATGCGCAGCGTCGCGTCGCCGCGCGCCGCGAGGTCGAAGCGGATCGTCGTGGACGGGTTGAACGGGTTGGGATGATTGGGGTGCAGTGTGGCGGCGTTCGCGCTCGACGGGCGCACGCCGGTGGAGGTGTTCGAGAGGCCGTCGAGCGACCACACGTCGTTGCGGACGGCGCTGTCGAACCCCCCGAAGACGATCATGCGATCGTCGGCGCCGTCGTAGACGCCTCCGGATCCCCAGCGCGCGCTCGGCGGCGTGCCGCCGGGCGAGAGCTGCGTCCACGCCTCGCTCCACAGGTCGAACACCCAGACTTCGTTCACCGGCGCGAGTGTCGTCTGTCCGCCGAACACGGTGGCGCGGTGGTTGGCGGCGTCGTACACGAGTGCCGTGAAGTAGCGGCCGGCCGGCATGCTGGCGGGCGTGAGTTCCGTCCAGGTGTCGGTGGCGAGGTCGAGGGCCCAGATGTCGTCGAGGGCGCCATCGTTGTTCTGTCCCGCGTACATGATCATGCGGTGGTCGATCGGGTCGTAGCACGCGGCGTGCAGGCAGCGCGCGAGCGGGTTCGTCACCGGAGACACGTCCGTCCACGTCGACGCCTGGTCGTTGAAGCGCCACACGTCGTCGAAGCGGCCCTGGTTGGTGAAGCCGGCGAAGGTCACGAGATCGCGCGCCAGCGGATCCCACGCGTAGCCGACGCCGTAACGGATGTTGGGCGGCCCGCCCGTCGGCGTGAACTGCGACCACGTGTTCGCGTCGAGATCGAACGCCCACACGTCGTTGAAGAAGACCCCCGGACCCTGCCCCGACCACGTGATCATGCGGTGACCGTGCGGGTCGTACACGCTCGCCGGGAAGAGCCGCGGCGCAGGCGCCGGCGGACCGGGAGCCGGGGTCAGGTTCTCCCACGTGTTCGTGTCCAGGTCGAAGGCCCAGATGTCATTGGTGAAGGTCGCCGCGAACCCGCCGAAGATCACCATGCGGTTGTCGACCGGGTCGAGGATCGCGGACGCGTTGCGCCGCGCCGCGGGCGCGGGCGGTCCGGCGGCGGGTGTCAGCTCGGTCCAGGACTGAGCCGCGACGTCGGAAACGGTTGCTACAAAGGCGATTATGCCGATGGTGGCAAAGCGGCGTGGTGTCCGGCGAAACATGGGCGGCCTCCGGTTGGAACGAGAATCCACTGGAACCTATGCGCTACGAAGCGAGGATGCCAGTCGGATCAGGAGAAAAGCGGCTGGCGCGGCCGTTTTCTCCAGGATGCCCGCATTCGTCGCAGCGCTTCAACTCGGCTACCAACCCAGTAAGAGCCACCGCGAGTACGCACCCCTATCAGGTTTGTACCTGTCACATGTGCTCATCGGGAAGTCTGCTGTCCGAGCTCTTGGGCAAGCCCGATGAGAATTCCTTCGGGACCCCGGATGTAGCAGAGCCGATACGTGTCTTCGTACTGGACTACTTCGCCGACGAGCTCCGCACCGCGCTTACCGAGCCGCGCGAGCGTATCGTCGATGTCCTCCACAGTGAACATGACGCGTAGGTAACCGAGAGCGTTCACCGGGGCGCTGCGGTGATCGGCGACCACAGGCGGCGCGAGGAATCGAGACATCTCGAGCCGGCTGTGACCGTCCGGCGTACGCATCATGGCAATCTCGACGCGCATGTCGCGCAATCCAGTGACGCCATCTGCCCAGGCTCCTTCGATCGGGGCGCGCCCCTCGAGCTCGAGGCCAAGTTCGGTGAAGAACTCAATGGCGGCGTCGAGGTCTTCTACCACGATGCCGACGTTGTCCATACGCTTAACCGTCATGATGTCTCCCTGGCGTCTAACTATTCTTCTATCGACCTTCTACGCGTGCGCCTCGCGACTTATAAAACATGGTCGTTGTCACGGCGCACAACGTCGGGACGGACGCGGAGAAATATCCACAGGCCGACGGGGCTGTCGCCGTAGAGCGAGTCGAGACTCGAAGGCTTGAAATTGTAGGTCACGGACGCACCGATGGCGATCGAACACGGCTTGCCATGGGCGACTTCGCGGCTTGCGCCAAGCGTCAATTCGGTAATCCCGTAGCTTTCGTCTTCCGGCTCGGTGGCGAGGTCCTCGCCGGACTTCTCGACGTATTCGACTCGCCCGAAAATCACGTGACGATCGGCGATGTTCACCAGGGACTCGAGCAGCACGCCGCTCGAATTGACGCCGCTCTCGCGGTTTACGCCCCACGCCGCCGTGGTCGCCCAATTGCCGCCGTTTGCCTGCGGTCCGTTATGGATCACGCTCATCGTGGTGCGGTGCGCGTCTTCCTCGGGGTGAAGTTGTTCCGGGCTGTGGAGGTAGCCGAATGAAGCCTGAAGACTCCAGTTCGGAGTCGGGTTGCAGGTGAGGCGCCCCGCGTACGAGTCGAGATCGATCGGGTCGAAGTTCCAGCGATGCTCGTCCGGCTCGTGGCCGTTGAAAATGGAGCCTTCGAGCTGAAGCCTGTCATAAACAACACCCAGGGTGGCAACGCCGAAGGAAATGTGAGTCGAATCCAGCCAGTGATGCGTGAGGGGAGCGGCGGGAATGTCGGCGGCCGACGCGCGGTGCATGAACACGGGCGGGCCGAGCGCGGGCTCGCCCGACGGCGCGAGGTAGAGCGAGAGCGCCGCCTTCTCTGCGAGGGGGTAACGGTAACGCGCGGCAAGTTCCATGAAGAGATCGTGCGGGTGCTGCCGGTCCACCAGCGGCCGGCCCTCGAAAACTTCGCCGCTCTGAAAGAGCAGCGGATAGCCTTCGGCGGTCGTCGTCGCCGGTTCGAGGCTGAACATGCCGCGAAACATCAACGCACCCGCTCCCAGGGGACGGCTCGCCATGATCATCAGCCAGTTGATCGAGTTGAGCTGGTCGTTGCCGCGCGGGCCCCATTGCTTGTCGTACGCGAGGAAAGCGTTGAAGTGCGTCATCACCATCCAGTCGCCGAGCGTGTAATGATAAGCGTGTATGGGCGTCGAGTCAGGCTCCCAGGCGGTCCCCGACGCGTCGCGGGTGTGTGAAACGCCCCCAGGTGACATCATCGCGTTGCTGTGCGTGGAGGGCTCGTGCGTGTGCTTCTGGGCATGAACGGGAGCAGATATCCCGATACAGAGGAAGAAGGCAACGAACACCTGAGTGTTCATAACGCCCGGCGCAGGCGCACCGGCTCCGAGAACGCTTCCGGGGTGCGCGCGTACTTGCGGACGAACGTCTGCAGCTCTCCGGTGGTTCCCGTCAGCAGCACCGCGCCGTCCATCAGCACGTGCGGCAGCGCGAGCTTCTTCTCCGCCGCGAGCGTCGAGAGCCACTCCGCGTCGAAGTCGAACACCGACAGCGTGTCGGCCGTGAGCTCCAGCTTGAGGATGCTGTGCACCCGCATCAGGTGATCGCGGTAGAAGCCGTTGTCGTTGTCCGGCTCCTCGGGAAAGATGTCCAGAAACAGCGTCTCGTCCATCTCGGCGAGTACCGCCTGGAAGCGCGCCGTGGCGCCGCTCTCGTCGCACACCAGCGTGTAGACGCCGCGCGTCGTGTCCTCCAGCGTGAACACGAATTCGTCGTCCTCCTCGGCCACCCAGGTGCCGATCAACGCGGGATCGAAGATCGACGTGCGATCCGAGTACAGCGGGTGCAGGGACTGGACGTAACAGCCGGTGAGCGTCGCGCAGGCTGCGACGGCGACGGCGGGCAGGGCTCTGAAACGGCGGGGAACGATCATCTTACGCTCACAACGGACTACCTATTGTAGCCCGTTGATCGCCCCGGTTCAAGGGGCGGGTCAGTGTGCCGCGTGTTCCCAGGTCTTCTCGCCCGCTTCGATCCGGACCGGAAGGATGTTCTCCCCGTGCGGAAGCGGGCAGGTGGCGTAAGGCGTGAACACGCAGGGCGGGTTGTACGCGCGGTTGAAGTCGATGTGGGTGTTGCCGTTCTTGTCCGGCGACGGAATGTAGACGAAGCGCCCGCCGCCGTAGGTTTCGTGGCCGCTCGTCGCGTCGCCGAACACGATGAACATCTCGCCGTCGGCTTCCGACATCGGCTCCAGGCGGTACTCCTTGCCGTCGATCTCGAACACCAGCGCGCCGCGGCAGTCGACGACCTCGTCGAAGCCCATCGCGTTCGGGATCGTGAGCCGCCGGGGAGGATGGTACGGCTCGAGGCGGGCCGCGACTTTCCACTTCTTCTTCACCGGGTAACGCTCGATTCCGTCGAACGACCTGCGCACCTCGCTGTCGGAGTCCTTGACGCGCAGGTAGAGACTCCCCGGACGGTCGATCACGTAGAAGTCGAACGTGCCCATGCGGATCTCGGTGGGCTCGCCACCGGCGTCGGTGGCGAGGTCGATGCTCGTCACGCGCTTGCCCTCGTGTTTCATCTCGACGCCCTTGGCCGCCTCGAGGTGCACGTTGCCACCCGACACGGTAATGAGGCCGGCGCGCGCGGGCGCGTTTCCGGGAATGACGAGGTCGTTGTCGTCCGCCGCACCGAAGGTGTACTCGCCCTCCGCGAGCGGAAAGAGCCCCACCAGCGTCAGCCACCCGGTCTCGCTCGTCAGGCGCTGGATGCGTCCCTGGTACCACTCCTCGACTTCACGCTTGTGCTTGTCCATGGCGGGACCGCTCGCGGCGCCGAGGCCGATGCCGGAGCTGGTGGTGCCGCCGACGCCGATATTCGTCGTGCCGCCGCACGCGACCAGGACGGCGGTCATCAGGGACAGGATGGCGGGAAGGGCACGCTGCACGGGGATGGCTCCTTACGGGTGTGTGTTCCGTGGAATCATGCGCGGCGCGCGGGGTTCCGTCAAGACCGTCAGAATTTGATGCTGAACGAAAGCGACAGGGAGGCGCCGTCGCCGGGGGCCGCGGAGCCGTCGTCGTAACGGTCGACGAGGAACGAAGAGACCGCGTAACCGAGCAATGTTCCGGTGAGGACGTCCGACGCCCAGTGCGCGCGCGCGTCCATGCGCTGCAGCCCGGCCGAGGTGGCGAGGACGTAGGCGGGCACCTGGACGTACCAGTGCGGATATCGCCCGGCGCCGGCTCCCGCCAGCGCGAACGCGGTCGCGGCGTGGCCGGAGGGGAACGACAGGGCCTCGCGGCGGAAGGGACCGACGAACCATTCGAAGTCGTGCGGGCCGGAATTGTCGTGGGGGCGCTTGCGCCCGACGAACATCTTGGTGACGCCCGTGATGACCATCGAGAACACCACCGACTCGGCCATGATCACCGCGGTGTCCAGCATGCGATCATCGTCGGAGAAGTAGCCGCCGGCCGCCACCGCGCCCGTGATGCCCGCCGCGGTGATCATCGCGTTGCGGCCGTTTTCTCCGTACCACGTCGTCAACCACGCGAGTTTGCGCGCGGCGAGCCACGGCATCTCGTCCGGCTCCTCGCGCACCAGGCGGTCGAAGTAATCGTCCGCCCAGATCATCGTGGCGCCGATCGTGGCACCCGCGACTGCGGTGCGCAGCACGTCGTCGCCGTTCATCTCGAAGGGCGCCTTGAGGAGCGCCTCGGCGTCGTCGCCGACCGACGACCACGACACCTGCGACTCCGCGCGCGCGGAAGGCGCGTGGAACAACATCTGCGCCGCGATGAGCATGGCGAGGATGATGCGAACGTTCATGGAGCGTCCCATTGCACGCGCAGTTGCACGGCGAGCGTGAACGCCTCCGCGGCGCCCGCCGGATGGTCACGCACGACCGAGTCGAAGAGATTTCGCGCCACCAGGTCGACCACCGCGCGCTCGCTCCAGAAGGAGTGCTGGATTCCCGCGTCCACCGTGGTGTAGGCCGGCACGCGCGCATGATACGTCACCGGAACGCCGACCGTCACGCACGTCACGCCATCGACGCCCGCGTAGTCGGGCCACGTGGTGGAAGACGCGTGCGCGATGCGCAGCCGAAGCCCCCACGCGGCCCGCGGACGCCCGAAGAGCGAGTAGCTCACGCGGTGCCGGGAGACGGTCCGCCGAGTGCCCCGAACGCGTCGTCCGAGTTGAATTCTTCGTGATAGGTCCATGAGAAATCGGCCCACGAGTTGCTCCCGAGCCCGTGCCACAGCCGCGTTCGTACCAGGGCCACGTGCCCCGTCCGGCCCGTCGTCACCCGCGTGGGGGAGACAAACGCGCAGGTCGTCGGGTCGAAGGCGAAGGCGCGCTGCTCCACGTACGCGTCGTCGAAGCGCCGGACGCCGAGATCCACGTCGACGCCGCCCAGCATGCCGCGCGACGTCCAGCCCAGATCGGCGGAGGATACGGTGGTGTTCGTGACGGGTCCGTCGATCGTGTACGACACCCCGTTGCGTGCGAGGAGGTCGTAGCCGCGCTCGGACCAGAGCCAGAGATTGTCGTCCTCGACGAAGAGACGCTGCGCCACGCGCACGCGCGCGCGCAGCGTGTCGGCCTGGCGCACCGTCCAGTTGGCCGTCGCGCCGAGCGACGCCGCGGCATCGCCGTTCGAGAACGTGCCCGCGGCGTCCAGGCCCACGCGCCAGCGCGCTCCCAGCCGCCGCTCCGCGGTGAGGCCGGCGCGGACGAACGTGTCCTCGTCGCGCGACAACGAATCCGTGGTGGCGGCGCGACGCTCCTCGATGCCGGCAAAGAGGACGACCCGCGAGTCGCGCCCCGCGCGTGCGAGGTCGACATCGCCGCGCGCGCGCCGCGTCTCCCAGTCGTAGTCGAACGCGAGCACGCCGTCCTGGTCGGACAACTGGCTCTCCGACGCGGACGCGTGATAGCCGAGCGAGAGGTTCGCCGCGAGCCCGGCGCGGCCCGACAGGGCGAAGGTCGTCACGCGCTGGTCCGTCGGCAACTCGCGCCCGAACGGCTCGGAATAGTGGAAGTAACGGCGCGCGTCCTGGACGGAGACGAGGGCTTCCTGCCAGCGCGAGCCGGCGCGCACGCCCGCCCGCAGCGAGGCCGACGTCCGCAGCACGGCGGGCCACGTGGGGTCGTAGAACCACGCGGTCGCGTCGGATGCGGGCGTCGTGGCGCCCGGGCGGTAGGTGCGAAGCGCCGTCACGGTTCGCTCGCGCATCGCGTTGTCGGTGTACGGATGCTGCGCGAGCGACGCCGAGAGCGCGGCATACCAGCGCGACGCGCCGCACGAGACCCAGAGCGATCCGTCGGGGCCGATGCCGTCCACGTTGGGGGTCGTCCGGTCGGTGTAGCGCCAGGGACCGGGATCGCCGGATTCGTTGGCCGCGCTCACGGCGCCGCCTGCGTTCCATCCGCCGCGCGCGCGCGCCGCGAAGATCTCGACGCGGCCGCGACCCGAGTCCCACGACGTCCCCGGCCCGGACTCGTCGCAGAAGACCACGGAGTCGATCTCCGCGAGACTCACCGGCACCATCTCGAGGTGCACCGCGTCGAACACCGTTACGTCGAGACGTTGGCCATTCAAAAACACCGCCCACTGCGCCGCGCGCGGGAGCGAGAGCGCCCGCGGGGTGGGAGAGACCGTGTAGCCGTCGTTCGATTGCGGATTCCACGGCTCGGTGACGGCGATGAGATCGTGGAGCCGGGTGGCGCCCAGGGCGCGGATCGCTTCCCGCGTGACGGTCACGCGCCGGCCGGCAACGGACTCATCCGCGAGCGAGACCAGCAGTGTTGTGGCGATGATCCACGCGAGTGCTCTCATCGAAGTCCCGCGCGGAGCCATTCCGGCATGCCGAACGTCCGCACCACGCCGACCGAGACCAGAACGAGATCGATCCGATCGTGCGTGAACGTGCGCTGCAGCGATCCCGTGACGGCGACACCCCAGCTCGGCGTGAACGACCAGCCCACGCGCGCGCCGGCCTCGATGCCGATTTCGCTCTCGCGCCCGAGGGCGTCGTTGTCCTCGTCGGGGAACTCCCACTGCGTGATGCCGAGCGATGCACCCAGCGAAAGGCGCATCCCACCGGTGACGTCGCGGCCCGCCCACCAGCCGGCCTGGAGTCCCCAGGCGTTCACGGACGGCGTGCCGGCTCCTCGTACTGCGTCATTATGAATGAAGCGGACAAGGGTGGCGAGGCTCCCCGCGTAGAACGGTGTGGCCGCCTCGAAACCGAGGCCGCGGCCGGCGTCCCAGTAGTCGTGGAAGTCCTGGTTGCCGGTGTCGGCGATCGCGTGGAGGGAGACGTCGAGGCGGTCGAAGGGCTCGCGCGTGTCCTGCGCGCGTCCCGGCGCGACCTGAATCACCGCAAGAATGAGAATCGCGAAACCGCCCGCCGCGATCGCGCGGGAACGTGGAGCTCGTGCGGCTCGACTCTTCGCGCGTCCGGCCGTCACAACGCGACTGCGTGCTACGGCCCGACCGTGGTGTAGTGGACCGTGAGCCGCGGGCGGTTGGCGGGCGCGTTGTTGTCGTGCGAGTCGAACTGCCGCGCCGTCCCGCCGATCGACTCGTCGCCGACGAGGAGCCACCCGAAGTTGGACGCCGGGGAATCGAGCCACGACTGCACGTCCGCCGCCATCTCCGGCGACGCCCACGTGTACGGTCCGAGGACGGAGGTGGTGCTCGTGACGGCGCTCGCCACCGGCGTGTGGTCGCCGCCCGGCGTCGCCCACAGCGACGTGCCGCGGAAGCGATCCAGCCACGTGGCATCGCCGAGCGTGGCAAATCCGCCGTCACCCTCGCCCGTGCCGCCGGGACCTCCGTCGGATGCGTTCGACGTCCCTTCTCCCCAGCTCGCCAGCACGACGTGGAGAGCGGTCGGTGTCGCGCCCGTGACGAACCCGCTCGCCTTGGAGAGATTCATCTGCAACGAAACGCTGTCGATGGTGGCGCCGGTGGGGATGCTGTCGGCGATCGCGAACAGGATGAGCCCTCGCCGCGCGTCCGGCCCGACCACGTTGGTTCCCGTGTACAGGTACTCGCCCAGCGCGTTGCTCAGCGTGTCGGCCTCTTGGTAGATCGTGTTGTCGAGGACCGCGGGGATCACCTTGCTGGCCGACGTCGGCTGCGGGTTCGGTTTCGGCTGGGCGGGATCGTCGTCGTCGCATCCCATCCACGCGGCTATAAACACCAGCGCCATCGCGATTGCTGCGAGATTCGTTCTCATCATGCTCTCCCGGTTTTGTACTCGATCACGGCGCGCACGCGATTCCTGCCGTCGACCCGCTCATAGTCGAGCGAACGCGCCATGTGTGTGACGATGTAGATTCCATACCCGCCGGCGCCCTGCTCCTCGAGAGGCCGGCCGACGGGTGCCGGGGGCGCTTCCCGCGGGTCGAAGGGCTTGCCGTCGTCCTCGGTCGTCACCGTGACGGACCCGGGCGCGGTGCGCAGCGAGAGGACGATGGTGTGGGCCGCGGCGTCCTCGAACGCGTGCATGATGATGTTGACGACGAGCTCCTCGACCACGAGTCGCACGCGGTTCACGCCGTCGGGAGGAACGCCTTCCTCCCCCAGGAACTCAATGAGCGCCCTGTTGATGCGCCGCAACTCCCCCAGTTCGTTCGCCAATGAAACCCGGAGGAGGCCCATTGGTCAGCCCTTGGCCAGGCGTTCCGCCTCTGCGAGCGAGGTGGCGAAGGGAACCACCCTGGGAACCCCCACCGTGCGCATCACGTCGGCTACCAGTCCGGTCGCGTTGAGAACCACCATGCGGTGGCCCTTGCGCGACAGGGAAGTGGCGCACCCGAAGAGCATGCCGATGCCGAGCGAGTTGATGTAGTCCAGACCGGAGACGTCGACGATGGCGGGCTGCTCCCGCCCGGCCGTCGCGGCGCGAAATTGAACGTCGACCTCGCGAAGGCCGGCGGCGTCCAGCGAGCCGCGGAGGGAGACGTGCGAAATGCCGTCAGTGCGGGGAACGACTTCAAACTCCATGATGTCCTCCTTGTCAGCGATCATTCGTCGCCGTAGATGAAGACGTGGGGCTTTCCGTCATTGCCGATGTGGCCGCGATACATTCCTGGTGTGTTGAGTTCCATGGCGAAGTGGCCGCGCCGGTCCAGCGCGATGAGCCCGCCCGTCCCCGGGCCGCCCAGCTCCATCAGTTCCTCGTGAACCACCCGCTTCGCCGCCTCCCGAACCGACAGGCCGCTGTGCTCCATGAGTGCGGCGACTTCGCGCGCCGCCGAGCAGCGGATGAAGACCTCGCCGCGGCCCGTACACGAGACAGCGCACGTGGCGTTGTCCGCGTACGTCCCCGCGCCGATGATGGGCGAATCGCCCACGCGGCCCCAGCGCTTGTTGGTGAGTCCGCCGGTCGACGTCGCCGCCGCCAGGTTTCCCTGCGCGTCGAGTGCGACCGCGCCGACGGTGCCGAGGTGCATGTGCGGAAGCGCCAGCGAGCCGAACTCGCCCTGGCGCTTGCGCTCCTCCTCCTGCGT
>DASTOO010000359.1:0-2915 GCA_035762505.1 Candidatus Krumholzibacteriia bacterium | reverse complement strand
AAGCCGGAGAAAGCAAAACGACATGATCGACTCGCATTGCCATCTCAACTCCCGCCATTTCGACGACGACCGCGAGATCGCCATCGCGCGCGCCGTCTCCGACGGCGTCGTGTCGTTCATGAACATCGGCTTCGACCGGGAATCGCTGCGCGACACGCTCGAGCTGGTGGAGCGCTACCCGTTCATGTTCGGCGCGGCGGGCGTGCACCCGCACGACGCCGCCACGCTGGACGACGCCCTGGAGGCCGACGTGCGCCGCGCGCTGGACCACCCGCGCATCGTGGCGGTGGGCGAGATCGGTCTCGACTTCTACCGCAACCTCGCGCCGCGCGACGTGCAGGAAGCAGTGTTCCGGAAGATGATCGCCCTCGCGCGCGAGAAGAACAAACCCATCGTCATCCACTGCCGTGACGCGTTCCACGAGGTCATCGAGACGCTCGCGTCCGAGGGGGCGGCGTACCGCGGCATCTTCCACGCCTTCTCCGGCGATCCGGCGGAAGCGCAGCGCATCTTCGACCTGGGCTTCCACGTGGGCATCGGCGGCGTGGTCACGTACCGGAACGCCCGCCTCTCGGAGACGGTGGCGTCGATCCCCATCGAGAAGATCGTGCTGGAGACGGATTCGCCCTATCTCACGCCGCATCCGTGGCGCGGAAAGCGCAACGAACCGTCGTTCCTCACGCACGTGGCGCGGATGGTGGCGAAGATCAAGGGGCTGTCGCTCGCCGAGGTGTCCCGCATCACCAACGAGAACTACCTGGCCGCCATGGGGATCACGTCCGATGCGCTCCTGCGGCCGGTTTACAGGATCGACGAGTCCGTATATATTCAGTCCGCTTCCGCGGAGCCGGCCGACCTCGACGCGATTCCCGCGGACGCGGTGGACGAGGCCGTGCTCACCGGCGTCGCCGATCCGCTCGACGGCCTCGATCGCGTGCTCGCGCTGGCCGCCAGGGCGAAGGAGCGCGAGTGGCGCGTGCGCGTGAACGCGGGCGGACTCGCGAACCACGCCGCCGGCCGCGACGTGACGCCCGACCTGGCCGGAAAGGTGGACGAAATCGTGATCGTCTTCTTCGGCGCGACGGCGGAAGCGCACAACCGGCTCGCGCAGCCCGCGTTGTCCGCGGAAGAATGGGAATCGGTGCGCGACTTCATTCGCTGCTCGCGGGCGGCGGGAATCGATACCGTGTGCGAGTTCGTCGCCACACCGGGCTTCGAACCCGAGCCGTGCCGCGTCTTCGCAAGAGAACTCGGCGCCCAGTACGACATCCGCATGTATCGATCGTGAGGAACAGTGAGGGACAAAACGATGAAATGCGATCACTCCGACGGCACGATGGTGGGGACGTGCGCCGTGTGCGGCGACCCCGTTTGCAGCGAGTGTTACACGCCGCTGTTCAACGCCGTGATGTGCGGAAATCACGAGGGACTCGACGACGAGGGGGAGTGGGAGCTGGTCGCGGTCTACGCGTCCGCCGCGCCGCTCGAGAGCGTGCGCTTCATGCTGGATGACCAGGGGCTGCTGTCGCTGGCCGTCGAGAACGAGGAAGGCATGATGGAGCTGTACGTCCCCATCTCCGAGAAGGACGAGACCTGGGCGACGCTGGAGGGCGGCGAAGCCGGAGACGATCTGGCGCGTTGCGACGAGTGCCGCGTCTATTATACCCGCGAGATCAGCGAGTGCCCGATCTGCGGCAAGGAAGGCGAGAAGGAATGAAGGTCCTGGTCACGGGGGGAACGGGTTTCATCGGGACGGCGCTGCGCGGCGAGCTGAAGCGGCTCGGCCACGACGTGCGCCTGTTCGTGCGCACACAGAGCGTCGGGAAGATCGACCCGCGCGAGGGCTTCGAGATCGTCACCGGCGACGTCCTCGACACGCACGCCTGTCTGCGCGCCGCAGAAGGGTGCGACGCGTTGATCCACCTGGTCGGCATCCGCCGCGAGTTTCCGCAGGACGGTGTCACCTACGAAGCGATGCACACCGAGGCCTCCTACGGCATGTTCGACGCGGCGCGCCGTGCCGGCATCGAGCGCGCCGCGTACCTGAGCGCGCTGGGCGCACGCCCCGACGCGCCGTCGCGCTATCACCGCACCAAATTCGAATCGGAAGAGATCCTCAAGAAGATGGACATGCGCTGGACGATCTTCCGCCCCTCGGTGGTTTTCGGCCCGGGCGACGAGTTTCATCCCATCATGGCCGACCTGGTCCACCGCCGGGTGGTGCCCGTTATCGACGGCGGCAAGGCGATGCTGCAGCCGATGTCGCTCGCGAACGTGATCGGGCCGCTGGCGCGCACGGTGACGATGCCCGAGACGCAGGGGAAGACCTACGAGATCGCCGGCCCCGAGCGGCTCGCCTTCATCGACATCATGAACAAGGTGGCGCGCTACTACGGCGTGTGGCCCAACACCATGGCGGTGTCGTCCTTCTTCGCGAAGCCGATGGTGAAGTTCGCGCAGCGCTTCCGCTCGTTCCCGCTGACGCTGGAAGAGCTGTACCTGCTGCTGGAGGACAACGTGTGCGATCCGACGGCGTTCACGGAGGCGTTCGGGGTAAAGCTGGACACGTACACGGACAAGATCGAGTCTCTCTGCCCGAAGCTGTACGAAATGGCGGCGTGAGGCCGTTAGGTTGTTCCGCGCGGGTCCTGTCAGCCAGCAGCCCGTCGCGGTCTCGCCCACTCAGTCTCGTCTACCGTCGTGCCTGGTCCTCCTCGACCTTCGCCTTCTTGTACTTCTCCACCTGGTCCTTGAAGTACTGGTCGTCCGGTTCCTTCGACAGTCCCTCCAGGCCGATCTTCAGCGCTTTGTCGTAGTCGCCCTGCGCGAAGTACACCTCGGCCAGCGTGTCGAGGATGCCCGCGTCGCGGTTGGACAGCTCCACCGCTTTGAGCGCCACCGGGAGCGCCTGGTCG
>DASTOO010000358.1:0-2310 GCA_035762505.1 Candidatus Krumholzibacteriia bacterium | reverse complement strand
GATCCTCCTGCAGCTGCCGCTGCCGCGCCACATCGACGCCGACCGCGCGATCGCGACCATCAGCCCCGAGAAGGACGTCGACGGCTTCCATCCGGAGAGCCTGGGGCGGCTCGCCGCCGGGGTGCCGTGTTTCATTCCGTGCACGCCGCTCGGGATCCGCGAGCTCCTGGTACGCAACGGCGTCACGACGGCCGGTGCAAATGTCGTCGTCCTGGGGCGGAGCGTGATCGTCGGCAAGCCGATGGCTCTGCTGCTCGCGCTGAAGGGCCGGGGCGGCGACGCCACGGTGACCATCTGTCACAGCCGCAGCCGCGACGTCGCGGAGCACACCCGCCGCGCGGACATCGTCATCGCGGCCATGGGGGTGCCGCGCTTCCTCAAGGGCGACATGGTGCGCGACGGGGTGGTGGTGGTGGATGTGGGCATCAACCGCGTCGAGGACGCGGCTGCGAAGAAGGGATACAGCCTCGTCGGCGACGTCGACTTCGACGCCGTCGCGCCGCGCGCGTCGTTCATCACGCCCGTGCCGGGCGGGGTGGGGCCCATGACGGTGGCGATGCTCATGTCGAACACGCTCGCCGCCCGCCGGATGCGGACCGCCTGACATGGCGCGCGCGGAGCCCCCGGTATTCTCCGTCGGGCAGGTGAACGCCCTC
The DNA here is from genome assembly GCA_035762505.1 of Candidatus Krumholzibacteriia bacterium. Lineage (GTDB taxonomy): Bacteria > Krumholzibacteriota > Krumholzibacteriia > WVZY01 > JAKEHA01 > JAKEHA01. Next base: position 1,654 of record DASTOO010000358.1, on the reverse strand, counting down.
GTGCGCGAGCTCATCGAGGGAGAGTTCCACGACGTGATCATCAGCGGCGAGCTGTCCAACGTACGCGTGCACGGATCCGGCCACGTGTACTTCCGTCTCAAGGACGCGGACGCCCATCTCGCCGCGGTGTGCTTCCGGGGCGACGCGCGCGGCATCGATTTCACGCTGGAGGACGGCGTGCAGGTGCTGGCGCGCGGGCGGCTGACGGTCTACGAGCCCCAGGGGTCCTACCAGCTCGTCGCGCGCAGCATCGAGCCCGCGGGGCGGGGCGAGCTCGAGCGCGCGTACCGGCTGCTCCTGGCGCGGCTCCACGCGGAGGGTCTCTTCGACGAGGCGCGCAAGCGCACGCTGCCGCGTTATCCGGGAACGGTGGCGGTGATCACATCGCCCGCGGGTGCCGCCGTCCGCGACGTTCTGTCCACGCTGCAGAGGCGCTTCCCGTGCGTGAACGTCCTGTTCGTTCCGGTCCCGGTGCAGGGCGAGCAGGCGCCGCCGGCGCTCGTGCGCGCGCTGGACGCGGTCTCGGAACGGGGTGACGCCGACGTCGTCATCGTGGGGCGGGGCGGCGGGAGCCTCGAGGATCTGTGGGCATTCAACCATGAGGGCGTGGCGCGCGCGATCCACCGTTGCGCGGTGCCCGTCATCAGCGCGGTGGGGCACGAGAAGGACGTCACCATCGCGGACCTCGTTGCGGACCGGCGCGCGGCCACGCCGACCATGGCGGCCGAAATCGCGGTTCCGGACCGGACGGACGTGGCCCACCGCGTGGACGCCATCCTCGGCGCGATGGCATCGCGCATGCGCGCGCGGGTCGAGCGCGCGGGAGCGCGCGTGAGCGAGATGCTCCGCAGTTACGCCCTGGGCCGGGTGCGCGGCCGTATCGAACGCGGCATGCAGGCCGTCGACTTCGTGACGCTGCGGCTGCACGCGGCGGTGTGCGCACGCACGCGTGCGGGAGCCGCGGGCCTGGAGACGCTCGCGGCCCGCCTCGGCTCCCTGGATCCGCGCGATATCATGCGCCGCGGTTTCGTGGTGTGCGTGGATCCGCGCTCGGGTCGGGTGTTGCGCGGCGCGGGCGAGGCGCTGGATGCGCGCGACGTGCAGTTGTCCTTCCACGACGGCGCGGTTTCCGCCGTGGTCAACGAGCGGCTTGTGAAGGAGGCACCGTGACGGAAGACATGAGCGCACTCACGTTCGAGGAGGCGATGAAGCGCCTGGAGCGGATCGTCGCCGACCTGGAGGCCGGATCGTCCTCCCTCGCCGATTCCCTGCAGAAGTTCGAAGAGGGAATCGCGCTGGGGAAGCACTGCCGCGAGCTGCTGGGAACGGCCGACCTGCGCATCCGCACGCTGGTCGAGGGCCCGGACGGCGCGTTCGCGGAGGGGGAGCCGTTTGACGGGGAGTGAGCGGGGATTCGAGGAGCGCGCGCAGGCGGACCGCGGCGTGGTCGAGCTGCGTCTCGCGGAACTCACCGCGCGCTTCGCCCACCAGCACGCCGGGATGCGCGAGGCCATGGAGTACTCGCTGCTCGGCGGCGGCAAACGGCTGCGCCCGCTCCTGTGCCTGTGGACGCACGACGCGTTCGGCGGCGTGCTGCGCGACGCCGCGCTGGACTGCGCGTGCGCGCTGGAATGCGTGCACACGTATTCGCTGG
>DASTOO010000357.1:0-20656 GCA_035762505.1 Candidatus Krumholzibacteriia bacterium | reverse complement strand
CATGACGGCCAGCCGGAGCGCGAAGAACACGCCGTTGGCGAGACCGCGATCCCCCGCGATGCGAACGCGGCCGATCGACGCCACGGGATCCCCGGGACCGAACACCGCGTTCAGGAGCACCACGACGACCGCAAACGGTGCCACCCGGCGCAGACTCGCGCCGCTGACGGCAAGATCACCCGTCACAACCACGTGCCATGCGCAGGTGAACCCCAGCAGGCCGAGCATTGCGACGGCGCCGTCGACCGAAACGAGCGATGCCACGACCAGGGCCGCGACGGCGAGAACCAGCGCCCCGGGGTCGCGGGGGAGGATCGCGGGCGATTCGCCCCGCGCGGGAATGGAAACGGGGTGTGTCACGTCGAGGGCGAGGATACATCGCGCGCGCCGCTTCCACAACTGGCCCGCGGGTCCGAAGGTGCTCCGCGCGGCCACGCGGCGCCGGGCTTCTATGATTGACAGGAGCGGGCCGTGGTGAAAGCATTCGCCCCATGAACACCATCACCTTCCGATTCGCGCTCGCGACGGGCGCGCTGGCCGCCGTGGCCGGCCTGGCCGATCCCGCGGGCGGCGCCGGCAGCCGCTACGCGCCGCTGCTCTCTTCGTCCGCCGGCCAGGACACGCTGCGCAACATCGCGTTGTGGGAGGACCAGCGCGTCACCGACAACGGACGGATCTTCGAGTACCTGAAGGAGGGGTCTCCTCTCGTACGCCGGCGCGTACTCGAGGCCGTCGGCCGCATGCAGGAGCCCGAGGACGCGGCGCGCGTGATCCCTTCGCTCAAGGATCGGGATCGCGAAGTCGTGCGCGAGGCGATCTTCGCCCTGGGGCAGATCGGAAACCGCGACGCCGCGCAGCGGCTCCTGGAGGCGCGGCCGGGCATCAGCCCGGACGACGTCGCGATGATCGCCGACGCCCTCGGCAAACTCGGCGGCGACGACGCCGTGGAGGCGCTCGTCGAGATGCTCCGCGACTTCAACAGCGCCGTTCGCGGCGCCGCCGCGACGGCGCTGGCGCGCACCCCGGGCGAGACCGCGGCCGGGGCGCTCCTGCTCGCGGTCCACGATCCCGATCCCGCGGTCAAGTGGCGCGTGGTGTACGCCCTCGAGAAGCAGCCCGTCCTGCCCCGCGCCTGTCAGGCGGTGGCGGAATGTCTCACCTCCGACGATACGCGGGTGCGGGCGCAGGCCGCGCGCACCCTCGGGAAGCTCGAGTGCCACGCCGCGTCCAAGGCGCTCGTGCAGCTGCTGGAGGACGCCGACCCGCACGTCGCGGTCAACGCGGCGCGGGCGCTCGGCGAGCTCAAGGCGAAGGAGGCGGTGCAGCCGCTTTCGGCGCTGGTGATGTCCCACAAGTCGCACACCCTGCGCGCCGTCGCGGCGGAAGCGCTGGAGAAGATCGGGCAGAAGGGCGCCCGCGACGCCCTCATGCAGGGGCTGCTGGACACGAGCGTGCTCGTGCGGATGCACAGCGTGCGCGCACTGGCCGCTTGCCTCGGCGAGAAGAGTGAGATGTTCATCGACCAGGCGCGCCGGGACGGCTCCCGCCTGGTGCGCGCGACGGCGATCGAGTGTTACGGCCTGGCCAAGATCACGAAGCGCGCGCCGGACCTCGACCGCATCGCGACCGGCGACAAGGACCCGATGATCCGCGCGGCCGCCGTGAGCGCGCTCGGTCTGCTCAAGGACGCGACCGTGCCCCCGATGCTTCCGGCGAAGCTGCAGGACCCGGACTTCACCGTGGCGGGCGCCGCGGTGACGGCGATCGGCGAGCAGAAGTACCGCGAGGCCGTACCGGCGCTGATGAACGCCTACTACGCGCCGCGCGGCCGCGAGTTCGTCGACGTCCAGCTCGAAGTCGTCCGGGTGCTCGGCGAGCTGGGCGCGGTGGCGGCGGAGAGTCTGTTCGTGGACGCCACCGACCACGAGGACTACCGGGTGCGCGACGCGGCCGTCGCGGCGCTCACCCTACTGGGCATGACGCCGCCCGACCAGCCGCCGGCACGATCACTGCGCGAGACGAGCTACGACCGCTCGCGCCGCAAGCAGCTCGCGCCTCCCACCGGAATCCGCCGCGCGGTGATCGTCACCTCGCGCGGCAAGATCGACGTGGAGCTGTTCGGCGACGACGCTCCGCAGACGGTGGCGAACTTCGTCGATCTCGCGAAGAAGGGCTTCTACAAGAACCTGACCATGCACCGCGTGGTGCCGAACTTCGTCGTCCAGGGGGGCGACCCGCGCGGCGACGGGTCCGGCGACGCCGGGTACACGGTGCCCGCGGAGGTGTCGCGCCACCAGTACGGCGAGGGTTACCTGGGGATCGCGGACGCGGGCAAGGACACCGGCAGCAGCCAGTGGTTCATCACGTACTCGGCGCAACCGCACCTGAGCGGCCGCTACACGATCTTCGGGAAGGTGACGAAGGGGATGGACGTGATGTGGAAGATCGACCGCGGTGACACGTTCGACGTGCAGGTGCTCGACTAGCCGCCCGCAAGATCGGCGAGCGCCTGCCGGTGCGCCTTGAAGGCGATGTCGGCGGGTGTCGCCGCCAGCGGAAAGAAGCGGGCGTCCTCGGCGTCGTCGCCCGCGCGCAGCTCGCCGCCGGTCCGGCGCGCCCGGTACAGCAGCAACACCACGCGCACGCGCGGGTCGTCCATGGCCATGTAGGCTCCGAACAACCCTTCGAGCGCCACCTCCAGGCCCGTTTCCTCCCGGGTCTCGCGCACGGCGCACTCCTCGACGTGCTCGTCGTACTCCACGAACCCCGCTGGCAAGGTCCACATTCCGCGTCGCGGCTCGAACTTGCGCTGCACGAGGAGCACGCTCCCCGCTTCCACCAGCACCACGCCCGCCGCCGGCGCGGGGTTGCAATAGGCCACGAAGCCGCAGCGGTCGCACACCGCGCGCACGCGGTCGTCGAGCTGTCGCGGCGTCAGGGGACCGCCGCAACGCGAGCAGTAGACCGCTTCTCCGCTCATTTCCGGGCGTACTGTGCGCGCAGCCGGTCGCGCCACGCCGTCTCGACTTCCAGGGCCGGCACCTTGTAGATGTTCTCGAACGCGGCCGCGAACACGTCGTAGGAATTGACGCCGTTGGTCGCCGCGTACAGTTCGATGAGCCGCGGCGTCCCCCACCGGTCGACGATGAACCCCACGAACGAGGCCGCGGCCGGCAGGGTGACGTTGGGATCCTCCATCGCGAGCAGGTTGTAATCGATCAGATGGCGCAGGTCCGGCACGCGGCGCGCGCGGACGTTCTCGGCCATCACGTCGCCGAGCGGCCGCCCGCCGTACTCGTCGTGGAGCCAGAACACGGTCCCCTCCGCGATGGCACGCGGCGGCCTTCCCACCGGGTCGGTGATGAAGTGCACCACCTCGTGATTGTCGTTCGCGTTGATGGAGTGGAATTCGTAGTCGTCCCAGCTCACGTACTGGTATCCCTTGAGACTGAGCATGGACCGGATGGTCGTAGTGTCGGGATAGAAGTAGTACTGGATCACGACGTCGCTCGAAACGCCCAGGCGCGCGGCAATCGCGTCGAAGATCGCCTGCTGTGACTCCTTCGAGCCCTGCGGCATCGGGTGCCCGGGCAGCGAGTGGAACACGAAGTTCTTGGTGGTCGATTCCTCCCAGGGCACGGGCTTCGGGACCGAAAGTGTCACGTTGTCGAACCACGCGCGCCCGTTCATTCCGAGCACACAGGCAACCTGGATGAATCGCGTCCCCTTGGGGAGGCGGAAGGTCTGATCCTCCTGGGTCCAGAGCTGCGACCCGCTGCGAAGCCGCGTGCGCTTGTCGGCGACGCGCATCTCCTGGAAGCGATGGTGACTCTCGTCGAAGAACGTCAGGAGGAAGTTGCACTGCGCGTACTGCCCCTTCGTCATGTCGACGTCCTCGAGCTGCATCCATCCGGTGAGCGTCACGTGGGTCGCGTCACCCGGCACGGCGACCTCCTGCGCCAGCAGGTGGAAGCGTTGCGTCCCCGGGTCCGCGCGGAACGACCACGAGCGCGCGCCGTCCTGCGCGACGGCGTCCACGGCGTACGCCACCTCGGACTGCCCCTCGCCCCCGCGGAACGGCACCAGCTGCCAGCCCTTCGGGAGGCCGTCGCCGCCGACCTCCTCGAACGACCCGTTGGCGATGAGATTGGTGTCGTACTGGAACTCGCGCTGGCCGCAGCCGGCCGCGGCGACCGCCGCGACCAGCGCCATGACCGCCGCGCGGACGTGAATGCCGGGTCTCATCATCGTTCTTCTCCGTTCGCTCTTCATTTCTCGGTCCACTCTACCAGTTCGAATACCGTCACGTTCTGTTCGCACCGCACGAGCCGTCCGGCCGCATCCACGTACAGGACGGCCGCCCCCAGGCGCTCCCGCTCCGCCTTGAACACCACGACGGGCGTTTTCTTCCCCAGGACGACGATGGTCTCCTCCCCGGAGCGGAAGATCTCGCCGTTCTCGACGGCGATGCGCTGCGGATCGAGCCACTGGAAGCGCTGGCGATCCCGGGTGGTGCGGTCCGTCCAGAACAGGATCTGATACCAGCAGTACGCGGCCCCGACCTCCACGATGGGAAGTCCGGCGGGCACGACCACCCGGCGCGCATCGGCGCGCCCCCGCATCTCGCTCCCCACCACGGCGACGTTGGAGAAGAGGTCCACCGTGAACGCGATCTGCATGGTGTCCGTGGGCTGCGCGATCGTCTTGTCGCTGCGGAACGACCGCGGGAAGTACGATTCCTCGTCCACCACCAGCTTCGACCGGTAGGAATACGTCGCGCCCGCCATGCGGGCGCTGCCGACCACGTCGTAGATCACGGTGTTGTCGTCGTACGTGCGGCGCTCGAAGCTCTCCGTGCCCATCTCCTCGTCCTGCTGCACCATCCGGTACTTCGCGTTCACGGTGGAGAGGAGCTGCACGGGCTTCTTCTGGTGCATGGGTGTCTCTGCGCCCGCGCCCGGGGCGATGAGGCCCAGCACTCCCAGCAGGACGGCGCTACGACAACCGGTTGCGAACATGTGCTTCCATCCTCTTCATGAGTTCGTCCACGCGGGAACCGTCCGCGAGCTTCAATTGCACGAAACCACCCTTCCCGCCGCCCGACCCGCCCAGCTCGCGCGCGATGTCCGCGGCGCCGGCGGCGACGTCGATCGCGAGGTCGCGCGACGCGACGCACACCACGGAGCCGTCGTCCGCGCCGAGGATCGCGACGACGCCGCTGTCGCCCTGCAGCTCGGCGGCGAGGGCGCGCGCGTACGCCGGGTCGGACTCGCGGTGCAGGATCACGCGCGCCGTTCCGGCGCGCGCGGCGGCGTCGAGCAGGCGCGCCTTCTCCGCGGAGGCGAGCCGCTGCGTGAGCTGCTTGGTCCGCTTCGCGCCCGCCTGCGCCTCGTCGAGGAGGCGGTCGATCTTGGCGAGCACGTCCGCGGGCGCCGTCGTCAGGCGGTTGGCCAGCGACTGCACGATGGCGTGCTTCTCGCGATAGTCGTCGAGCGCGCGCAGCCCCACCTTGAAGTGGACGCGCTGGTAACCCTTCGCCTTCTCGGCCTTCAGCACCTTGACCAGGCCCAGCTCGCCGGTGCCGCGGACGTGCGTCCCGCAGCAAGGGATCACGTCGAAGTCCCGCACCGATACGATGCGCGCCTCGCTCACGCCCTCGGGCACCTTGCGGCGCAGGTCGAGGCGGTCGAGCTCCGCGAGGGGCACGGTGGTGATGTCGACCGGGCGGTTCTCCCCGATCACGCGGTTGGCGAGATCCTCCGCGCGGCGCACGGCGCTCTCGTCGAAGCCCGCGCCGTCGAGATCGATGGTGCAGGCCTCCTCGCCCATGTGGAACGACACGGTGTGCAGGCCGGCGGCCTGGATGAACGCGCGCGAGAGCACGTGCTGACCGGTGTGCTGCTGCATGTGGTCGAAACGCCGCGCCCAGTCGATTGCCCCGCTCACCCGCTCCCCGGCCGCGACGGCGCCGTGCACGGTGTGGATGACGCCGTCCCCCTCACCCTCCTGGACGTCGGTGACGGCCGCGTCCGCGAGCGTCCCTCCGTCGGGGAGCTGGCCGCCGGAGGCGGGGTAGAACAGAGTGCGGTCGAGCACGACGGCGCATGCGCCGCCCGCGAGCGGGCGGGACGAAACCACGGCCGCCTCGAACGCCGTCTGGTAGGACTGGTCGAGGTAGAGCTTCTGCGTCATGGGAACGAAACGAATCTGGGAGCGCCGGCGGCGGCGCTACGCGACGAAGGAGCGCCGTACGACGCGATTCTCCTCGTCGAGCAGGACGATTCTGGGAATGTGCGTGCGCGCTTCCGCCTCCGGGACGCGCGCGAACGAGAAGACGATCACGCGGTCCCCCACCTGGCCGAGCCGCGCCGTGGCGCCGTTCAATTCGATGCGCCCGGACCGGGCGGGACCCGGTATGACATAGGTCTCGAACCGGTCGCCGGTGTTCATGTTCGCGACGAGCACCTTCTCCCAGCGATGGAAACCGACTTCCTCCATGAGGGCGGCGTCGATGACGATACTGCCCTCATAGTTCATGTCGACGCCGGTGACGGTCGCCTGGTGGATCTTCGATTTGAGAAGGAAGACGTCCATGCAAGACTCCCGGGAAACTCCCTGAAAATACCGCGGTTGACCGCGTCCCGAATGATAACCGGTCACCGGCCCGCGCACAATAGGCAGTCAGGCCGCGCCGCCGCCACGGCGGCGGGAGAGCAACCAGACGCCGCCGATCACGAGCAGGCCGGCGAGAATCACGGGGGAGTCCCCGAAACGCTCGTACACGGTGCGGACGCGGAGGAGTTCCACGTCCGCCATCAGGACGCCGGTCTGGAAGAGGCCGAGCGAAGCCACCACTGCGCCGGCGGGCGACACCACCATCGAAACACCGCTGTTGGCGCTGCGCACCAGCCAGCGGCGGAACTCCACCGCGCGCGCGATGCTCATCTGCGCGTGCTGATAGGGCCCGGGCGTGTCGCCGAACCAGCCGTCGTTGGTGATGTTGACGAACAACTCCGTGCCTTCCTCCACGCCCTCGCGGCACAGATACGGAAACACGGACTCGAAACAGATCAGCGGGGTGAACCTGGCGTCGCCAGCGACGAGCGGGGCGCGGCGCGGACCGGGCTCGAAGTTCGCCTGCCCGAAGTCGATCTTGCGAAGGGCGCGATAGCGCCCGGCCAGCGGGAGGGCCTCGCCGAACGGGAGCAGGTGGCGCTTGTCGTACTTGACGAGATCCCCGTCGGGAAGGAACACGCCGGAAGAGTTGTAGATGTTGATCTCGTCGTTGGGGCCGTCGTAGCGATGGTCGAGAAACCCGACGTAGATGGGGACGCCGAGCCACACGGACAGCCCGACGAGCCGGCTCTTGTAGCCCGGCGAGTTCTCGATGTACACCGGCGCGCACGTCTCGGGGAAGATCACCAGCTCGGCGCCCTTCTCCTTCGCCTCCAGCGCCTGCAGGTCGATCTGGTTGAACGTGGAATCCTTGAACTCCGGCTTCCATTTGATGTCGAGGTCGATGTTGGGCTGCGCGATGCCGACGCGCAACGCCGGTCCGGTGAGCGCGTCCGCGCGCTCGATGGCGCCGTTGCCGTAGAGGAACATCCCGGCCATGACGGCGCACGCCACCAGCCCGGAGAGCGCCTTGCCGCGCGGGCCGTGCGCCGCCACGAGGCCGGCGATCGACGCGTTCACCAGCACGACGAGGAACGAGAGGCCATAGACGCCCCACAGCTCCGCGGTCTGGAGGAGCGGCGGATGGTCGGAGAGCGTGTAACCCAGCACTCCCCACGGAAACGCGAGCTCCCCGCGTGAGCGCGCGATCTCGAACAGCGCCCACACCGCGGGCGCCGCGATCACGAACGCCGGCAGCCGCCAACGCGTGAGCGCGCCCACGACCAGCAGGTGGAAGGCGGGATAGAAGGAGAGGTACAGGACCAGCACCAGCAGCGCGGGTGTCATCAGCCACGGGATCGTCACGTCGGCCGAGGGGATCAGCTTCACGATCCACCACAGCATCGTGACGAACGACACCGAGCCCACCAGGAACCCCGTGCGGAACGCGTCGCGGCGGCCCGGTTTCACGCGCAGCACCGCCACGAATACGGGCGCGAGCGCGAGGAACGACACCGGACCCAGCGAGGCCGCGGGGAAACAGAGCGTCAGAAGGACGCCGGAGATGGCCGCGGGTGCGATGAGGGGAAGCGGGGGCAGGATTCTGCCCGGGAGCCATTTCATCCGGCGAGTTCGACCTCTTTGCCGCTCGACGCCGATTCGTACATGGCGTCCGCGATGCGCATGACGTGCAGCGCATCCTTGCCCGACGCGAGCGGCGTCTTCTGCTTGCGCACGCACTGGATGAAGTGATCGATCTCCGCCTGGTAGCTGTCCTTGTAGTAGTTCTTCTGCTTTCCCAGCGCGGGCGTCACGTTGACCAGCACGCCCTGGATGGACTTGTGGACCAGGAGCGGCGTCAGGATGCCCGCGCCCTTGCTGCCGTAGATCTGCAGGTAGACCACGTCGCGCGGATCGCGCAGGTTCCAGTTCACTTCGAGCATGAGGCACGCGCCGCCCGCGAAGCGGACCATCGCGCAGGCCGAGTCCTCGACGCCGTCGCGGCCCTTCTGGCCGAAAACGCTGCAGGAGACGCCGGTCGGCTTCTTGAGCCCGCTGATCCACATGGCGAGGTCGAGGAGTGGTGTGCCCATGTCGAGCAGCGCGCCGCCTCCGGCCTTGCCGCGCTCGGTGAACCACGCGCGGTCCTTCCAGTCGGTCGCGCGGCGGAGCCAGCCCGCCTTGACGATGTTGACGTCCCCCAGCTCCTTGGCGCTCACGAACTTCTGCAGCATCTGCGCGTCTTCGCGGAAGCGGTTGTTCATCGCCGCCATGAGGATGCGGTCGTGCTTCTCCGCGGTGTCCACCATCTGCTGCGCTTCCTTCGCCGTGCGCGCGAGCGGCTTCTCGCACAGCACGTCGCGGCCGCTGCGCAGCGCCGCGATGGCCATGGGCGCGTGCAGGTAGTTGGGCGTGCAGATGTCGACCGCGTCGACGTCCGACTTCTTGAGCATCTCGGAGATGTCCTCGTAGGACTCCTTGAACCCGAACTGCTCCTTGATGCGGCGCGCCTTGACCGGGTCGTAGTCCACCACGGCGACGAGCTCGACATCAGGGTTGCTGCGATAGGAGGGAATGTGGGCGACCTGGGCCACGTGGCCCGCGCCCACGATCGCGATGCGCGTCTTTTCTGCCATGGCCCGATGGTAGCGCACCGCGCGCCGCCCTGTCACGTTGAGTTCTCGGGGGTTCCGCGCTCGATCCCGTAGCGCTTGATCTTCTTGATCAGCCCCTGGCGCGAGAGCCCCAGGCGGCGGGCGGTCTTGGACTTGTTCCAGTTGGTCTCGGCCAGGGTGCGCTTGAGCAGGTTCTCCTCGAGGTGGCTCACGGCGCGCGCCAGCGGCGCCTCGCACAGGACGGCGACGTCGAGCGTCGCCGCCAGGGCGACCTCGACGATCCGGGACGACAGCATGTCGGGCGTGAGTGCGACGGGACTCGCGTGCAGCGCCACGATGCGCTCGACCTCGTTCTCCAGCTCGCGGATGTTCCCCGGCCACGAATACGAGGCGAGGATGCGCTCCGTCTCTTCGGGAATCGCGGGCGGTTCGAGGCCGCGCGTGCCGAAGAAGTGCGCCACCAGGTCGACCACGTCGTCGCGCCGCTCGCGCAACGCGGGCACGCGCGCCTCCACCACGTTGATGCGGTAGAAGAGGTCCTTGCGGAAGGACCCGTCCGCCACCATGCGCGCGAGGTCGGCGTTGGTCGCCGTGATCAATCGCACGTCCACGCGGCGCACGCCGCCCTCCCCCATGCGCCGCACCTCCCCCTCCTGCAGCACACGCAGCAGCTTGGCTTGAATGTAGGGCGGGATCTCGCCGATCTCGTCGAGGAAGATGGTGCCGCCGCTCGCCTGCTCGAAGAGACCGGCGTGCGATCGCACCGCGCCCGTGAACGCGCCGCGGTCGTGGCCGAAGAGCTCGCTCTCGAGAATCCCGGGTGCGAGCGCCGCGCAGTTGACGGACACGAAGGGCTGGCGGACGCGACGGCCGAAGCGATGGAGGTTGCGCGCGAGGACTTCCTTGCCGGTCCCGCTGTCGCCGGTGATTAGGACGGTGACGTCGGAGCCCGCGAGTGTCAGCACGAGTTCGCGCAGGCGCTGCGCCGCGGGTGAAGCGCCGACGATGGGCGGATCGAAACGATGTGGGGCGTCGTTCACGGTGTCGTCCGGCTCCGATCGATGTTGCGTTGCCGCGCGCGTGGAGCGCGCCGGCGGCGCGAGTGACGGCGCAAGCGCGGTGCCATCGCGTCGCACGCACGGCGCGTTACGCCCAAGTCGTGCCACGACGCGCGTTTCGGGGCCGGCGCGCCGGCGTCGGCCCCGTGCGGGTTCACCGGCCGCGCCGTTTCGGCGGCGGCGACGCAGCGACCTAGCGCGATGCCCGCACGCGAGTTGGGAGGGATGGGCGGATGATCCGGCGTGTCGAAGAATCGACACGCCGGGATGTCACGGCGCCGGCGCCTCGTCGAGCACGCCGTAGCCGGTCGGTGTGAACGGCGTTGACTTCTTCGGGCGGTTGGGCGCGTCGGTGTCGGCGCGGTCGCCCACGATCCAGATGCGGGCGCCGGCGTACTCCCGGATCGCGCCGGCCAAATCGCCGCGAATCCAGTAGCGTTTGCCGTCCTTCGTCGCCAGGACGCATTCGCCGTCGTCGATCTCGAGGATGCCGATGATCGGCATTTCGCCGGTCGGAAGCGGGAGAAGCTGGTAGCGCGCGGCGGCGACGCGCGGCGCACCGGGGGTGAGCGGCGCCATCACCTTGCCGTCGATCTCGCAGTGCAGCCCCACCAGCCCGCGCAGCTCCGTCATGAGGGCGTCGTCGTCGCTGTCGATGGTGAGCACGGGGCCGTCCTCCGTCTCGAGCACGAGGGTGGTGAAGGGCGTGCTGCCGTGCAGCGCGAGCACCCCGTCCACGCTGACGCGCTGGCCCTCCTCGATGCTGTCCCAGTCGTTGACCTTCACCTGTCCGCTCCCGCAGCCGTCGCACGCGGCGACCGCGAGAAGCGAGACCAGCACGATGCCATGGATACGATGAGGTTTCACGGCGCTCCTTTACTGCACGCGTACGATGACGTTCCGCAGCCGCGCGTTCCCGATCTCGTCGACGAACGTGAAGCGCGACTCGGTGTTCAAGGCGCCGCTGAAGATGTAGAGATCGCCGGCGCTCCGGCGGATGTTCCCTGCTATGAGCCCGCCCCCCGCGACGCGCGGCGGCGCGGTCACGGTGCCGTAGTCGTTTATGTCGATGGAAGTATAATTGAAGCGCGGATCGGCGGTGATGCCGCGCCCGGACAGATAGATCGCCGCCAGGAACTCCGCGACCAGATCATAGAAGCCCTCGTCCGTCACGTTCTCCACGCAGGTGCGGCCCGCGCACTGGCTCTGCACGATCTCCTTGAGAATGTCGGTCCCGTAGCGGTCCGCCATGAGGCGCAGAAAGAGATAGATGCCGCCGCGCTGCTCGAGCGGCGCGCTGTTGTGCTCGAGCGAGATCGCCCCCGGGTCACCCAGGTAGATGGCGGTGCGCCCCTGGTTGGCGTCGTGCAGGCCGTTGAGGTCCTCGGCCATGTGCGCCATGCCCTCTTCCAGCCATGTTACCTGCGTCTTACCGCTCTGGCTGAAGATGCGGTGCGAGAAGCTGATCATGTGCTCGTGCTCGTGCGCGGTGGTCGAGATGTTCTCGTCGCGGGTGAAGTTCACCAGGAAGCTGTTCCCCCACGCCCCCGTGGGGTCGGCGGCGAGCAGATAGAAGATCTCCGCGCGGTTGGTTGTGCCCGCCGGCACCGTCGGCGGCGAATACAGATCGACCGACAGGAAGAACCCGGCGATGAAGCCGCCGCTGCCGGACGGCGTCAGCCGGTTCACGACCGGCGTGATCAGAATGATCACCTTGCCGTTGCCGTCGGTGTCGGAGTACCCGCCGAAGTACTGCACGTTGGTCGCTTCGATGCCGTTGTCGAAGGACTCACCGATAGTGCGCAGGTCCGCGCCGCTGAAGTTGCCGGTGGCGAGCGTGTCGTTGTCGGCGTAGACGAGGCATTTCGCGCCGTTGTAGCGCAGCTGCGCGGTGATCTGCTGATAGCTGGCGGGGTTCAAGACGCTGCCCGTCGTCGTCTTGAGGACGTAGAACTGGCGCGTCTGCTGCTGCACCGCGTCGGTCGCGGCCTGCGGCGGCGTCTGCGTGGGCCGCGGCGGCACGCCCGAGCGCTCGACCAGCTCGCGGGTCTGCTCCCAGCGCCACGCTTCGAACGCCTCGTGCAGACCGACCCCGGTGGCTTCCGCCGCGCGCACCGCGTCCGCCGAGGCGACCGGCGCCGCGATCGGCACCGCGGACTCACTGTCGATGGAGTACCCCAGCTCCTCGCTGAAGGGAACGCTGGGGGATGTGGCGTGCGGAATGACCAGGTAGCGCGTGGTGGCGGTGGGGTTGGGGAGTGCCAGGACGTTGCCGCTCCCGAGCCCGCCGAAGACGAAGAAGTCCCCAACGTTGCGCCGCACCTCGACTTCGGGGCCGTTCGCGAAGCCGCCCGCGTGCGAGACCTTGATGGCCCCCGTCGTCGCGTCCTGATCGACCACCACCGAAAGGGACGTGCCGCTCCCGGCGAACGCCTTCGACGTGCCGAGCGGATTGGTGAACGTGACCGTGTTGGCGCTCGCGGGCGACGCGAAGTTGCTCCCGCTGATGGTGAGCGTATCGCCGGGGAAGACGATCGTCTCACTGACGCCGCTCACCACGGGCGGGTCGGGGTTCGGAGGCACCACGGAGTCGTCTTCGGAGCAGGCGGCGATGAGCAGGGCGCACAGCGCGGCGCCGGCGAAGCGTGCATGAGGCAGCGGGTGTCGGTTCATGTTCGAGCGCGTCTCCATTCAATTCCATGGGCGGGTACGTGCCAGGGCCGCCGGGGGCGACCGGTTGCCGGAACGGTAACGCAAGGCCCGGGAAGCCGCAAGCCGGTTTCCTCACCCCCGGGCACGCTCCTTGCACGAAACCCTCTGTTCAATCCATTTGTTTCCGATTGTTTCCCGTGCCGCCATGAAGCCCAAGCACGACGCATACGACATTCTCATTATCGACGCGAGCGACTGGGACGCGGAGCTCGTCCGCACCGCGCTCCGCGACCTGTCGAAGCCTGTGCGCTTCGTGCGCGCGGCGGACCTCGACCGCGAAGACGCCCACGTCGACCTCGTGATCCTCGGCTTCAGCGACGAAGTCTCCTTCGGAACATCGCGCTCCACCATCGAGAAGGCGCGCCGCTGTTCGCCCGGCGCCCAGGTCATCCTGTGCGTCCCGCGCGACCTCCCCGACCTCGACCAGAAGGTGCTGCAGATCCGCGCGCGCGCGTTCGTGTTCAAGCCCGTCGAGGAGGAGCCGTTCCGCGCGCTGGTCGAGCAGGCCCTCGCGCAGATGCACCTGCGCCGCGAGCGCCAGGAGTACGCGCGCGCATCGCGACGCTCGGTCAAGGTGGACGAGATCGTCGGTGACAGCGCGCCGATCCGCCACGTGCTGGACCTGATCGACCGCGTCGCCGAGAGCGCGAGCACGTCCGTGCTGCTGCAGGGAGAATCGGGCGTCGGCAAGAGCCTCTTCGCGCACACGATCCACGAGCGCTCGCATTCCGCGGACGGACCGTTCATCGAAATCAACTGCGCGGCGATCCCGGCGACGCTCATCGAGAGCGAGCTGTTCGGTTACGAGCCGGGCGCCTTCACCGACGCGCGCGGCCAGAAGATCGGGCTCATCGAGCTGGCCGACGGCGGATCGCTCTTCCTGGACGAGATCACCGAGATTCCCCTGGTGACGCAGGTGAAACTCCTCAAGTTCCTCGATGCCAAGCGCTTCCGCCGGCTGGGCGGCGAGCGCGAGATCGCGGTGGAGACGCGCGTGATCGCCGCCAGCAACCGCGACATCCGCGCCGAGGTGGCGCGCGGCGCGTTCCGCGAGGACCTGTTCTACCGCCTGAACGTGGTCGAGATCCGCGTCCCGCCGCTGCGCGAGCGTCCCGGCGACGTCGCGACCATCGCGCAGCACTACCTGGCTGCGTTCAAGAAGAAGTTCGCCCGGCCGCATCTCGAGATCTCGCCGGCGGCGTACGCGATGATCCGCGGGTACCCGTGGCCGGGCAACGTGCGCGAACTCGTGAACGTGCTCGAGCGCGCGGTGCTCCTGTGCAAGACGGACACCATCGAACCCGAGCACCTGCCGATCGAGGCGCCCGCGGCGACCACGCGCACCGCCGGCGTGCGCCGGAGCGGCGGCCGCATCGAGCTGGAGCTGCCTCCCGGCACGGTGACGCTGGACGAGATCGAGCGCGCCCTGATCGAGGCCACCCTCGCGCGCACGCGCGGCAACGTGTCCCGGGCCGCGGACCTCCTGGGGATCAGCCGCGGGGCGCTCCGCAACAAGCTCGCCAGGTATCGCATCGATCCTCGCTCCTTCAGCCGCCCCGCCTTCGCGCACTCCGACTGAACCGGATTGAACGGTCCCGCGCGATCCGTTAGCATGGGTCGCCATGAACACATCCCCCCGCATCACGGTGCGCGACGCGCACATGAGCGACGCCGGGCAGATTGCGGAGTACAACCGCCTGCTGGCGCTCGAGTCCGAGGGCAAGGCGCTGGACACGCCGACGCTCGCCGCCGGCGTGCGGCGCGGCCTCTCGCACCCCGAGTTGTGCCGCTCCTTCATCGCGATGGCCGACGGCGAGCCCGTCGGCACGACCATGGTCACCTACGAACTCACCGACTGGCGCGACGGCGTGCTGTGGTGGCTGCAGAGCGTGTACGTGGAGCCGGCGTTCCGGCGGCACGGCGTGTTCCGCGCGATCTACGCGCACATCGATGCCATTGCGCGCCGTCACGGCGAGGTCCGCGGCATTCGCCTCTACGTGCACCGCGAGAACCAGCGCGCCATGCGCACCTACGAGGCCGTCGGCATGGAGAAGGCGGACTATGAAGTCTACGAGCACGACTGGTCCGGCGCCGTCCGCCAGATCGAAGACGAGTAGCCGCGGCGCGGCTCGTCTGCTCCTGTTCGTCGCCGGCGTCGTGCTCCTCGCCGGCGCCGCCGTTCACAATCCATGGACCGTGGGTCTCGCCGTGCGGGCGGCGCGGGCACTCTTCGACCGGCCGGGCATCGGCATCCCCGAACCCGCGCTCATTCACCGCGCGCAGCTCGTCTACCTCGCCGCCGGCGCCATCGTTCTACTGGTTGCGTGGCTCATCGGCCGCGTCGCGCCGCTCGACCGCTGGTTTCGCCGCGCGCTGGTCGAGAAGCTGGTGCTGGCGCTCGTCGTGCTCGCGCTTCCACTCGCGTGGCTCGAGATCGGGCTCCGACCGTTCGTCCCCGCGCACGAGAAGACCACCACCATCTTCCTGCGCGACGACGAACTCGGCTGGCGGCTGCGCCCGGGCGCGGTGGACGAGTGGGGCGGCGTCGAGGTGCGCGTGAACGAGCGCGGCTTCCGGGGACCAGTGGTTCCCTACCCGCGCACACCCGGAACGCGGCGCATCGTGTACCTCGGCGACTCGGTCACGTTCGGTTACATGATCGCGCGCTGGGAAGACACGTGGGCTCATGCCCTCGCGGATTCCCTCGTGGCGCGCGATGCGATCCCCGTAGAGACCGTCAACCTCGCGGTCGAGGGCTATTCGCAGTGGCAGGAGTACATCGTGCTGTCGACCGAGGGCGCGAAGTACTCCCCCGATCTCGTCGTCGTCGGATTCGTGCTGAACGACGTGACCGAGATGTTCCACCTCGCGCGCTTCGGAGGGTCCGACGAAGGGTTCCAGCTTCGTCACAACTACGCGTCGCGCGTCGAGCGCCTGCTCGCCCGCAGCGCCCTCGTCTACGAGCTGCAGAACGCGATCCGGGAGGTGAAGGCGCGGCGGCGGCTCGGCCAGGACCGCCGCCTGGGCGCGATCCGGCAGGAGCAGCTCGACGTGGAGACGCTGATGCACGCGCCGGAGCAGCCCAACGTCCGCACGGCGTGGGACTTCGCGCTCGCGGACCTGCAGCGCATCGCGGACTGGTGCGGCGCGCGCGACATTCCCTTGCTGGTGGTGGTGTTCCCCTTCACCGTTCAGCTCGACGACCCGGCGGGTCTCTCGGCGCCGCAGAAGGTGATCGTCTCGTACGCGCACGCGCGCGGGATCCCGACGATCGATCTCCTCCCGCTGCTGGTCGACTACGCCCGGTCGGTCGGGGCGCGGCCGTCGGACCTGTTCGCCGACCATGACCACCTGTCCGCCGCGGGCCACCGGGTGGTGGCTGGCCTCCTCGCGGACCGGGTCGCCGGGATTCTCGCGAATCCGTGAGACCCGCCGGAGCCGCCGAACCGAACTCCTCAGTCGTCGATCGCCAGCTCCGGCTTGATCGATTTGCACGCCTCCACGAGCTGCACGAACTCGGCCCGGTATCCGTCGGCGTCTTCGCCCTGCGACGCTCTCGCGGTCTTCACGACATGGTCGAAGCTCGACCGGCCCCGGTGCGCCGAATCACGCAGCAGCATCCCGAACTCCGCCACCGCGGCGGCAAAGCGGAAGTTCTCCGACGACGCCGCGAAGCGCGCGCCCCCGTCGACGGCCGCGCGCTCGATGAGCCGGCTCTCGTCGCTGTCCGGCGCCTTGTAGCGGAGCCGCACCATCAGCATCTCCGGCCGCTCGTCCGCCTCGGGCTTGATCCGCACGCTCGTGTAGGTCAGATCCTCACCCCGTCCGGCATGCACGTCCGCGGGAACGACTTCGTATAACGCCGTCACCGAGTGCCCGGCGCCCAGTTCGCCGGCGTCCTTGCGGTCGTCGGCGAAGTCCTCCTTCTTCAGCATGCGGTTCTCGTATCCGATGAGCCGGTAGTCTTTGATGCGCGCGGGATTGAACTCCACCTGGATCTTGACGTCCTTCGCGATCGTCACGAGGGTGCCGCCCATCTCGTTCACCAGCACTTTCTGCGCCTCCATCAGGTCGTCGAGGTAGGCGTAGTTGCCGTTGCCGTGATCGGCGATCTTCTCCATCTTGGCGTCCTGCAGGTTGCCCTCGCCGACTCCGAGCACCGTCAGGAACACGCCGCTCTCGCGCTCCTTTTCGATGAGCTTCACGAGTTCGCCGTCGCTCGAGACACCGACGTTGAAGTCGCCGTCGGTGGCCAGCACGACGCGGTTGTTCCCGCCCTTGATGAAGTTCCGGCGGGCGACCTGGTACGCCAGCACGATCCCCTCCCCGCCCGCGGTCGAACCGCCCGCCTGCAGGCGCTCGATGGCGTCGAGGATGGCGCGCTTGTCGCTCCCCGGCGTCGAATCCAGCACGAGCCCGGCCGAACCCGCATAGACGACGATCGCCACGCGGTCATCGCGTCGAAGCTGTGCGACCAGCATGGGCAACGCCGACCGGAGGAGCGGCAGCTTGTTGTCGGGCTGCATCGAACCCGACACGTCGATCAGCAGCACGAGGTTCGACGGCGGCAGGTCGCGCCGTTCGATGCGCCGTCCCTGCAAGCCGATGTGGACCAGGCGATGCGCCGTGTCCCACGGACACTCCGCCACCTCGGTGACGATCGCAAACGGATCCTCGCCCCCGGGTTCGGGGTAGTCGTACTCGAAGTAATTGACGAACTCCTCGATGCGCACCGCCGCGCCGGGCGGCAGGCTGCCGTTGCGGACGAAGCGGCGCATGTTCGCGTACGAGGCGGCATCGACGTCGATCGAGAAGGTCGACAGCGGATTCTCGACCGCGCCGAGGAAGTCGTTCTCCCCGGCGTGCTCGTACTGCTCGCGGTCGGTCGCCGGCCGGTAGCGCCAGGCCCCCGGTGACGGAGGGCCGCACACGGTCCCCTTCCTGGATTCGCCGCCGTAGACCGCGTCGAGACCGGCTGTCGACCGCCCCTGCACGACGCCGTCAATCTGCAACTGCATCTCGTGCGAGCGCCCGCCGCGTACGTGCATATCGGCCCCGCTCTTTACGATGCCCGCCTTGAGACCGACCGACTCCAGCGCCTCGTCGACGGGCATCGAACCGAGCTGCTGCTCGTCGACAGATGCGGTGACTCTGGATTCCGTCACCTCGACCATCGGGCGTTCGCCGACGACTTGGATCGTCTGCGTCTGCGCGACGATGGTCTGCTCCATGGTGAACGTTACTTCCGTCTTCTCCCCGGCACGCACGACGACATCCTTCTTTTCGGCGTTCTTGTATCCCATCATCAGCGCCCGCACGGTATAGGTCCCGGCGGGAACGCCCGTGATGCGAAACGAGCCATCGGCGAGCGACATGGCGCCGATCGTCGTTCCGACGACGACGACGTTGGCGTAGGTGAGGGGTTGCTTGGTTTCGATTGCGAGCACGCGCCCGTGAATCTCCCCCGTCGCAACGGTGGCATGGAGATGGTCCCCCGCCGCTGAACAAAGGGCGAACACAAGCACGAGCCCGAGAATGGCAGACTTCATGGTCCGACCTCCCGGTCCGTTGTTGTGTTTGTCTGTGGGGATCAATCGCGGCCGTGGGGATGTGGCCGCTTCGGGTCGCTGTTCGAAATCAACGTCGGGGAACGATCGATGTCAAGCCCCGCTTCGCGCGAGGCCGGCAGCCCGTCTAGAACGAGAAGCCGACCACCACGTAGTAGCGCCACTGCGGGTCGTAGAGAATCGGCGCGACCGACGCGATGGGGTTGACGTACACGGCTTCGTCCACGGCGTAGGCCGCGGTGAAGTTCACCGTGGTGGGATACGAGTAGAACGAGCCCATGTTGAGGCGCAGCTCGCCGCCCACACTCGAGTAGTAGTCGCGGTTCACGTCGGGGTCGTCGGTGGGGAGATTGCCGTTGTTCCAGGCGCTCGCCGCCTCGTAGAACACGCCGCCGTAGATGTCCTTGAAGGTGAGCCACGACGCCTGGCGGTTGATGCGGCGCCAGATCGGGAAGCGGTAGGTGACGCTCGCAAGCGCGCCCTTGCGCCCGCCGATCGCGTAGTACGTGTACCCGCGCAGGCGATCCATGCCACCCATGTACACCCAGAAGAAGTCGTCCAGCGGCTTGTCGATGATCGACGCCATCAGGCGCACCTGCAACGTGTGCCTCCACCCGGGGAGCGCCAGGTACTCCTTCCAGTCCACCGTGTACTGGCCGAAACGGAAGCGCGTGAACTGGGGATTCACGCCGTAATCGAACTCCCCGCTCACGAACAGGTCGTCGTTGGCGAACATCGCCTCCACGGTGAACTCGCGCCCGCCGCGCGGGTTGACGTCGCTGTCCATGGCGCGCGTGATCGACTTGTAGTACCAGTTCACCCGCGCCTCGTTGCCGATGAAGTACTTCCAGCCCACGGGCTGCTCCGGCGTCGGCACCGCGTCGCGGTCGTTCAGGGGGACGTACTCCGGGCTCAGGTGGACGTTGTACTCGCTGTGGTTCCACCACACCTTGACGTCGTTCCGCCGCGTGCGGCTGTAGGGATCCTCGAATTCGAAGCGCAGCCCGAGGTCGCCGGACCAGACGTCGTAGCGATAGTCGATGGCGTAGTAGCGGTCGAGCTCTTCGATGGCGAACTCGTCGTCGTACTTCTGCCGCACCCGGAAGTACGACATGTAGATCACGGGAAAGAGCTGCCGCAGCTCGAAGTCGATCACGGCGTCGAACTCCCCGTCCGCGCCGTACGAGCCGCCGAAGAACAGGCTCTGGCGCTCCAGGATCTCGTTGTTCGCCACGAACAGGCCCGCGCGCGGCTTGTTGTTCCACAGCACGAAGCGCGGATAGAACTGGAACCCGGTGTAGTCCCACTTGTAGGGCTTGGTGTCATACGTCTGCTGCGACGGCGCGCCGGGCTGCATGGCCGCCGCCGCCACCTCCGGCGACATGGCCGCCGCCGCCACCTCGACGCCGGCGCCGCCCGGGCTGTAACCGCCGGAGAGCGTGCCCTTGAGATCGCGGCACTCCTCGAACTCGCCCGCGGCGCGGTCGGCGTAGGTGGTACCGTCCATCTCGGCGACGGGCGTGCCGGAAGCGTCGAGCAGGGCGAGGTGGTAGCCCTCGCCGGTATACTCGGAGTACGCGATCGCGCCGTCGGTCGCCGCGGCGTCCGGCGTGAAGGCGCCGCCCGTCACGTTCGTGAGCTGCGCCACCGCACCCGTGGCGAGGTCCAGGCGATGAATATTGAAGATGCCGCTGCGGTCCGACGCGAAGACGATTCCCGCCCCGTCAGCGGTCCAGCGGGCGTCGCGCTCGTCGTTGATGGTGCGCAGCTCGTAGCGGAAATCGCCGCCGTCCGCCGCTATGGAGGCGATGTCGCGCGTGCCCGCCGTGAAGGTCCCGAAGAGGATGCGCGACCCGTCCGGCGAGTACTGCGGCGCATATAATTGAAGTCCGCCCTCGCCGCCGTAGATGACGCGCGAGCCGGAGCCGTCGGCGCTCATGACCGCCAGGCGGTGCGTGCCGTCGGCGTTCAACACGCACACGATCGACTTCCCGTCCGGCGACCACTGCGGCTCGGCGGCGCGCGCCTTGTGGGTGAGGCGGGTTTCCTTCTTCGTTTCGAGATCGTAGACGAACACGTCGCTCAGGCG
>DASTOO010000356.1:0-5077 GCA_035762505.1 Candidatus Krumholzibacteriia bacterium | reverse complement strand
CAGCACCCGCCACCTCGAGTTCATCGCGCCGGACGGATCCGACGTCCGCCCGCCCATCCACCAGCGAGCGACCACCACGCGCGAGATCGTCGTTCAGGAGTCCATCGCGGGGCTACTCTGGTCCGTGGAGGAGGAGCGCTTCCTCGTCGACGGCGCGGTGCAGCCCACCGTCACGTGGCGGCGCTGGCGCGAGGACCCGACGGGGCTCTATCGCGCCGACCTCCTGGCGAGCATCCCCCCGGGGGGCGCCACGGACGTCACCAGTGTCGACGCCGCGCGCCGATTCGGATATCCACGCGAGGTCGGTGCGGAGTGGCTCCTGCGGGACGACGACCAGAGCGCCAGGGGCACGCTCGTCACCATCGACGTTCTGGCCTCGGGCATCGGCGAGCGAAGCACGTTCCTCGTCGAGTATCGTTTCCGCGACGACGGGCCCAGCGACTGGCGCCGGTTCTGGTACTCCGAATGCGGCATCCTGCGCTCCGAGATCCACGCGGAAGTCGAGGCGACCGACGCGATCACCGGCCAGCGGCTCACGATCGTGAGCACCGAGACGACCGAGATCGTCTCGATCGATCCGGCCTGCCCGGGTCGTCCGGCCTTCCACCCCTGAAAAGTCACCCGGCGCGGCCGAAGAGCCGGAGCGCGCCCCGCACCGGCCCGTCGGTTATCGCGCCGGGAGTCCTGCCCGCGCCGTGCGGGCGCACGGCGGGCTTCGAAGTCGTTGTTTCAATTCTAGCAGATCAGGGTTTTCGGAAGAACCTGTAACATACTTGTTTTATGCTGGTTCCAAACGCCTCTTAATATGGTTTCGAGACGCAGCCGATCCCCGTTCCCTTCTGCCCCGTCGGGCGGCTGCGATCAGTTCGCGCTCCTGCGGCAGTAACAGGACGCCTCGATGGCGATGTCGGCCCGCGACCACGCCGACTTGAAGCGCTCGTCCACTTTGGCCGCCTCGTCCGCGCGCCCGGTCTTGCGCAGGCATTCCGCCAGGCCGTGCAGCGCCCAGCCGTTCGACGGGTGCAGCTCGAGGTCGTCGCGATACACGGCCTCCGCCTCCTCGTAACGCCCCTGCTCCACGAGTAGCGCCCCGAGCGAGTGCGCGACCGGCATCATCCAGCCCCACGGCTCGTCGTACTTGAGGGCCACGTCGCGCGCGACCGCGCTGCGCAGGAGTTCGAAGGCACGATCGTGGTTCCCCCGGCGGTACTCGAGCTCGCCCTCCGCCATCGGCAGCCCCACATCGAGAACGGTGAGTGCCGTGTTGTTCCCGATGAGGCGGCTCTCCGGAACCGCCGCGACCGCGCTCTTGAGCACGTCGAACTCCTGCGTCGCCTCTTCCGCGCGCCCCAGCGCGGCGAACGCCACCGTGCGTCCGTAGTGCCAGAATGCGGTCGTGACGACGAGATCCGCCGGCGGCGCGGGCTCGTTCAGGAGCTCCTCCCACAATCCGAAACGCACCATCACGTGCGTCGGTACGGCGACGAAGCCGTCGAGAAAGTCCGGAAACTCGCGCACGATTTCGAGGGGAATCTGCACCAGCATCTCGCGCGCCGCCTTCAGCGCGATCTCGCGCTGGCCGTCGAACATCGCGGCGTAGGCGAGAAAGTGGAAGTTGTGCGCGCGGTAGAGCGTGTAGAAGCCGCCCTGCGCCGCCCACGTGCGGTCGATCTCGATCGCCTTCTGGTTGGCGAGCATCGCGTCGCTGTAGTGGCCCAGGCGGATGTCGATGTGCGCCGGCATGTGCAGGAGGTGCCCCGCGCCCGGCACGCGGTCGCGCAGGATATCGGCCGACGGCAGCGCCTTGTCCGGCGTGAGCGACGCCTCCATGGTGTGGATGTAGAGATGATTGGCCATGGGGTGGTTGCGATCCATCGCGAGCACCGCCTTGAGCGTCGTGATGATCTCCGGCGTCTCCTTGCGCGGCTCGCCCTGCGGCGACCACAGGTCCCACGGCAGCAGGTTCATGACCGCGTCCGCGAACATGGCACCCACGTCGGCGTCCTTCGGGTGCGCCTGCCAGACCTTGCGCATCTCGTCGGCGTAGGCGACGTCGAGCGCGCGGCGGTCCTCGGGCTGCGGCCAGGCGTAGCGCGCCGCGACGGCGCGAATCAGGTCCTGTTCCACCGGCGAGGCCTTGTCCAGAAGCGTGAGCGCGTGCTGCGCCGCCTGGTACGCGGCCTGCGCGGCTTCGTCATCCATCTGCGGGTTGTTGATGTTCGGCCCCGCCGAGATCGCCTGCCCCCACCACGCTATCGCCAGAGCCGGGTCCAGTTCGCCCGCGCGCTGGAACGACGCAATGGCCGCCTCGTGGTTGAATCCGTAGTGGAGCACGAGGCCCTGGTCGAAATACTTCTGGGCTTCCTGCGACTTCGTCGACACGGCGCGGTGGTATACCGCGAGATCGTCGCGGAGCAATGCGGCCTGTCCCTCGGCCGCGCCGGCAAAGGACGGCGCGAGACAGGCCATCCCCGCGAGGGAAACTGCGAGCATCATGCGGCGCATGGCTATACCTCCCTGTTTCAGCAGAAGCGATTGACGGCAAATGTAAGAAGAAGAATTGGTGGCCCCGAGACGATTCGAACGTCCGACACGCGGTTTAGGAAACCGCTGCTCTATCCATCTGAGCTACGGGGCCACTGCGCCCGGGCGATGTCGTCGCCGCGGGGCGCTAATCGTAGCGGATTATGGCGTGGACGGGAACCCTGTCAATACGGCTTCGGCCGGAAAGAAACGCGAGCTCGACGAGGAAGGCCAGCTCGACCACGCTGCCACCGGTCTTCCGGATGAGCTTCACCGCGGCGGCGGCGGTGCCGCCCGTCGCGAGGAGGTCGTCGACCACCAGCACGCGGTCGCCCGGGCGCACCGCGTCGGTGTGGATCTCCAGCGTTTCGGTCCCGTACTCCAGGTCGAACCTCTCCGCCACGGTGGTGTGAGGGAGCTTCCCGAACTTGCGCAGCGGCACGAAGCCCGCGCCGATGCGGCTGGCGAGCGGCGCCCCGAAGATGAATCCGCGCGACTCCATCGCCGCGACACGGTCGATGCGCATGGGCGCGTAGCGCTCGACGAGCCCGTCCACCACGCCCGCGAACAGCTCCGGGTCGTTCAGCACCGGCGTGATGTCCTTGAACACGATGCCGGGCTTGGGAAAATCGGGCACGTCGCGGATGGCGGCGCGGATCCGTTCGATCATCTGCCTCTCCATGGGGGACGGGACGTCAGGCGTCCGCGACGCGGCGCTTTCCCGACAGAACCAGATTGAGCTTCTGCAGGGCGCGCTTCTCGATCTGCCGCACGCGTTCGCGCGATACCCCCACCTGGCGGCCGGCTTCGCCGAGCGTCTTGGGCTCGCCGTCGTCGAGACCGAACCGCAGCGTCAGCACCTCCTGCTCGCGCGGGGACAGGCAGCGGTCGAACAGGGTCGACATCTCCTCGTTCTCGAGCTGCAGCGTCACCATCGACTCGGGCGACCCGTGCCCGCGCTGCTGCGGGTCCGCGGCGAGACGCTGCAGTGCCTCCGCGCTGGCACCCGGATCGGCTTCGCGGATGCCGGCGATGAGCGTGCGCACGAGCTTCACGCGTCGCAGGCTCACCTCAAGCGCCGCCGACATCGACTCGTCGTCGGTCGCCTTCCCCGCCTTGCGCAGGGTTTCCTCGGTGCGCACGTAGCGGTTGATCAGGTGGTAGATGTGGACGGGAATGCGAATCGCCCGCGACTGGCTCGCGATCCCGCGCTTGATGGACTGCTTGATCCAGTAGGAGGCGTAGGTGCTGAAGCGGAATCCCTTGCGATAATCGAACTTGGCCGCCGCGCGAATAAGCCCCAGATTCCCGTCTTCGATGAGATCGAGAAGCGTCTGCCCGCCCCGCGAGTAGCGCTTGGCGATCGTGACCACCAGGCGCAGGTTGCAGATGATGAGCCGCTTCTTGGCTTCCTCGTCGCCCTCGGCAAGGCGGCGGCCCAACTCGATCTCCTCTTCGGGAGTGAGCAGTGCATAGCGGCCGATCTCCGCGAGGTACCGCGCCTGGATGTCGTAAGACGGCTCGGCGCGCTCGTCGTCGAACGGTGCCGGATTCACGCGTTCGTCGCTCATGCGAGGAGAATGAATGGTCGGGGCGAGAGGATTTGAACCTCCGACCTCCTGCTCCCGAAGCAGGCGCGCTAACCGGACTGCGCTACGCCCCGACACGTTGCCGGCGGGCCGCCCGGGGCGCTCCCGGACAACCTAACTCGGCTCATACTAACATGTTTTGATCGTGAATCAACAGAATACTTCCGGGCCGCCCTATCCCCGCGCCTCCCCTTCGGCCGCCGGCTCCGCGCGTAAACGGCCCACCGTCGCGCGCGTCTCGCGGACGAGCGGGACGAACGAGCATTCGATCAGTCGTTCCACCGAGTAGCGCTCGCCCTCGCGCGTGAGGCGCACGATCTCCTGGCTTCCGTCGGCGCGCACCACCGGTCCGAGGAAGAAACCGCCCTCGGCGAGTTGCGCGAGCAACGCCTTGGGTACCGTCGCGGCCGCGGCGGTGAGAAGCACGCGATCGAACGGCGCCGCGTCCGGCCAGCCCTGGGCGCCGTCGCCGACGCGGATATGCGCGTTCTGGAAGAGCAGGTCGCGCAGCGCGAACGTGGCGCGCTCGGCGAGATCGGCGACGCGCTCCACGCTGTAGACCTCGGCGCACAGGCTCGCCAGCACCGCACAGTGGTAGCCCGACCCGGTGCCGACCTCGAGGACCCTCTCGGGGCCCGCGAGCCGGAGATTCTCGGTGAGATACGCGACCATGTACGGCTGTGACATCGTCTGCTGGAAGCCGATCGGGTAGGAATGATTCGCGTACGCCTCGACGCCGGCGTCGCGGTCGATGAAGAGGTGGCGCGGCACGCGCAGCATCGCGTCCAGCACGCGGCCGTCGCGGATGCCGCGGCCGTAGACGTGATCCCGCACCATGCGCTCCCGGGCGATTCGATACTGGCGCCACCTCATAGCTCGAACCTCCAGCTTTCCATCTCGACGATGGCCTTGTAATGGGTGAGATCGAGGTGCAGCGGGGTGATCGAGACGTACCCCATCCGCAC
>DASTOO010000355.1:0-3095 GCA_035762505.1 Candidatus Krumholzibacteriia bacterium | reverse complement strand
AGGACGACGATGAACCCGACGGCCTGCGTCAGTAATGCTCTCCACTGAAGTTCCATCTCACACTCCTCGGCCGCGCGCCGTCATGCGCCGTGGCGCCGTGTTCGTCCGCGCCGGCCGTCTGGCAGGGGAAAGAACCCCGGTTACTGGATCTTGCCCATCAGCAGGAAGACCGTGACGAACGCGTAGATCGTGAGCGCCTCGATGAGACCGGCGCCGATGATCATCGCGGTCTGAATCTTGCCGGAAGCCTCCGGTTGGCGGCCGATCGCCTCCATGGCCGAGCCGATGGCGCGGCTGAAGCCGATGCCCGAGCCGATGGCGGCCAGGCCGAGGCCGATGGGGAGGGCAAAGCCCAGAGCGGTTGATGCGTCCATTTCTATAACCTCCTTGGTTACGGTTGGGTTGGGGAACGGAGACTAGTGGTGCCCCTCGTGCGCTTCGTGCTCGTGCGGCAGCCACAACAGGATGTAGATCGTGCTCAACAGCGTGAATACCAGCGCCTGGATGAAGCTCGTCAGGAACGCCAGGAATATGAACGGAATCTGGAACGGAATGCCGACGGGCGAATCCGCGAACGAGAGCGCGGCGACGCCGAGACTGCAGAACGCGAACAGGAGCACGTCCTCGCCCGACACGTTACCGAAAAGTCGCAGCGAAAGGCTCACCGGGCGCGCGATCTCGCCGAGGATATGGATGGGGAGCATGATGGGCACGAACGCCCACTCCACCGCGCTCTGCGGCGAACCGGCCAGGTGCTTGAGATAGCCGAGCGGGCCGTTGCGCGTGAGGCCGATCCAGTGCACGTACACGAACACGCACAACGCCAGCGCGACCGTCGTGTTCGGGCTGGCGGTGGGTGATTTCCCGAGGGGGAGTGCCCCGCTGATGTTCATCGCCAGGATATAGAGGAAGAGTGTTCCCAGAAACGGGACGAAGGTGCGGCCCCGGGGCCCGAGGATTCCAATAATGAAGTTCGAGAGCCCCTCCACCACCATCTCGACCACGTTCTGCAGCCGGCCGGGAATCATCTGCGGGTTGCGCGCGGCGAGCCTTGCCACCACGATCAGGAGCCCGGCGATGGCAAACGCGAAGATCATCCCCTCCCACTCGTGCAGGAAGCTCTTGAGCGGGGAATCGCCCATGAACTCCATGATGAGCGTGATCCAGTTGGGGAGCTCGTGCACGGCCTCATGGCCGCCACCGTGCGCCTCGCCGTGCGCGACGCTGTCGGCCGCCTCCGAGATGACGCGCACGACGCCGCCGCCGGCCAGTCGCTCGATCAGATTCGTCAGGATCACGATTCCAATCCTTCTTCGTCAGCGTCCGGGGGCTTCGTCCAGCCCGAGGTACGCGCGTCCCGCCGCCTTCATCACGGCGACGAACAGCGGCCAGGTGAAACCCGCCACCAGCCACGCCGCGGGCAGGCCCAGGACGGCCAGCAGCACGAGACCGGCGCCGTAGAGAACGGGGAACTTGATCGCCAGCGCGGACACGATGGCGCGCTTGTCGCGCCGGTCGGAGAGCACGTGTTTCATGAGGGACGCGGTCATCGCGAGATTCACGAGCGACCAGGTGATGCCCGCGAGCCAGGCGGCGCCCGCCATCAGACCGAAGTAGGTCGTGAGGGGAATGCCGACGACGACGCCCAGCACCGCCGACGTCCTGCGCACGCGGCGCAGCAGGTCCGCGTCGACGGACGACCACGCCGCGGTCGCTACGCTATTTCGGGCTTCGATCACGCTTGTCGTCTCCATCGGCTGGAGCGTTCGCCTTGCGCATCACGAGTGCAACTTCACGCACACCCGCCGCGAACCCCAGCAGCAGCAGGACGATGGTTAAAACGGGTTGTTGTAGGTTGAACTTCTTGTCGAGATAGCGGCCGATCAGAAGACCGGCGATCGGAGGCACGGCCATCAGGAACGGGATCGTTGATAACAGCCCCGCCTGCCTTGCCCACGCGTATCGGTCCTTGTCCGACTTCACGACCCGGACCAGGAGAGCATCTCCGATGCGCCGGCGGAGCCGTTGGGCCCATTCCTCGAGACGCCCGACTCTACCGCGCGGAGATACCCGTCAGCAACGGTTAAGAGACTATGTGAAAGGTTTAGCAAAGTCAATCCAAAATCCGCCCGGCGGCGGCCTGAGCGGCCAGGTTGTTTCCCGGCAACGAATTAGTTGTCTCCCTGCCCGGCTCCCGGGGTCGTGGCCATCCCCTTGCGCGCTTCCCGGAGGTCGGCTTCCAGCGTGGTGATCCGGCGCTTCAGATCCTCGACCTCGGCCGCCGTGCCCGTCTTCGCCGTTCGCGCCGCGGCGTCGGCCTGGATGCGGTCGGCCGCCCGCTGTGCCCGCGCGCGGACCGCCGCGAGCGGGTCGGTGGACTCCGCCCGGCGCAGCGCCGTCACGGAGGCGGGATCCCCGATGGTCACGAGGGCGTCCATCACGGCTTCCCGGGTCCGCAGATACCAGTCGTCCAGGAAGGGGTGGAGGAATTCCGCCGCGCGGCGGCGGTCGGAATCCTTCGTGAGCTCGCGCGCGAGCTCGGCGTACGCCTTGATGGCCGGGTGCCGCTGGTCGCGCCGGTTGCCCGGCGTGCAGTAGGGGCGGATGCGATCCAGCACCGCGGGATCCTTGAGGTCCGCGAGCCCGGCCATGGCCGCGTTACGCACCGAGCTGCGGTCCGACTCCTGCTTGAGCGCCTCGACGCACACCTTCACCGCGCGGTCGTCGCGTGTCGCCACCAGGCTCGTGACGGCCTGCGCGCGCACACCGTACGCGCGGTCGCCGTCGATCGTCTGCGCGAGGGCCGCGGCCGCGGTTGCGTCCCGGTGGAAGCGCCCCAGCGCCTCCGCGCACGCCAGCCGCGCGCGCGCCTCGGAGACCCCGAGCCCGCCGATGAGGGCATCGCGCGCCTCCGGCGTTCCGATCGCCCCGAGCGCCAGCGCCGCTTCGCGCCGCAGGCCCCAGAACGCGTCGGACACGAGGACCTCGCGCAGCGCGGGCACCACGCGGGCGTCGGAGCCCTTCTTGGCCAGCGCCTCGACGGCGCGCACGCGCGTCATGAAGTCGGCGTGCTCGAGCTCGTACAGAAGCTCGCC
>DASTOO010000354.1:0-8799 GCA_035762505.1 Candidatus Krumholzibacteriia bacterium | reverse complement strand
TCCTCCTGAGCACGCTGCTCGCCGATCTCCTGTACGCGTGGGCCGACCCGCGGGTGACGTACCGATGAGCGTTGTCGCGTCCGCACCACGCGCGGACGGCGCCCCGACCGCCTCGCGGCGGAGGAGCGCGGGGTTCCCCCGCATCGTGTGGCGGCGCCTGCGCGGGGACCGCTACGGCATGGCGGGGCTCGTCGTCATCGGGTTCTTCCTCCTGCTGTCCTGGTTTGCGCCGCTGATCGCGAACAACCGGCCCATCATCATGCGCTGGGACGACCGCATGCTGTTTCCGGCCGTGGCACAGATGTTCCCCTTCCGGTTCTTCATCTCGTACCCGGAGCTGACGAGCATCGAGTTCGACACGATCAAGCACGACCCGTCGATCGCGCTCGTGATGCCGCCCGTCATCTACTCACCCATCGCCACGTCGCTCGACAGCCGCCTCGCGCGGCCCGATCACAGCCACCTCATGGGCACCGACGAACTGGGGCGCGACGTGTTCGCGCGCATCGTGCACGGGACCGGCATCTCGCTCAAGGTGGGGCTGGTGGCGGTGGGGATTTCGCTCGTGATCGGCGTGCTGATCGGCGCGCTCGCAGGCTACTACGGCGGTGTCGCCGACGTGCTCCTGTCGCGGCTGATCGAGATTGTGATCTGCTTCCCGTTCCTGTTCCTGATCCTGGCCGTGATCGCGTTCCTTCCGCCCAGCATCTATAATGTGATGATCGTCATCGGGATCACGCGCTGGACGGATATCGCGCGCTATACGCGGGCCGAGTTCGTGCGGCTCAAGGACCGCGAATTCACCGAGGCCGCGCGGGCGCTGGGCGCGAGCGACTGCAAGATCATCGTGCGGCACATCCTGCCCAACTCGCTGGCTCCCGTGCTCGTCACGGCGACGTTCGGAATCGCCAACGCGATCCTGATCGAGGCCGCGCTGAGCTTCCTCGGCCTGGGTACGCAGCCGCCCACCCCGAGCTGGGGCGGGATCCTCGCCGGCGCGCGCGAACAGGACTTCGCGTGGTGGCTCACCATCTATCCCGGCCTCGCCATCTTCCTGAGTGTCACCGCGTATAACCTGCTCGGCGAGGGGCTCCGCGACGCGAGCGATCCGCGGACCGCTTACGGCGCGTCGTCGCGCTGATGCAGCGCGGCTGGCAACGCGGGCAGAAGTGGGTTCCGCGCTGCCCCACCTCGATACGCTCTATGTCCGCGCCGCAGCGCGGACACGCCTCGCCCGCGCGCCCGTATACCGACAGGCGCAGCTGGAACTCCCCGGTCGAACCGTCGGTGCGCCGGTAATCGCGGATGGTGGTGCCGCGCGACCGGATCGCGCGCGCGAGAATGACGCGGGCGGCGCGGAGAAGGCGGCCCGCGTCATCCGACGCGTCGCCGCCGGCGGTCAGCGGATGGATGCGGGTGGCGAAGAGGAGCTCGTCCACGTAGATGTTGCCCAGGCCCGCCACAATGCGCTGGTCCAGTAGCAGCGACTTCAGCGGCGCGGTTCGCCCCGCGAGCCGGCCCGCGAGGTCGCGCGGCTTCATGTCGAAGGGATCGGGGCCGAACTTCAGCGAGGCGGAAACGGCGCCGCGGTCCCCCACGAAGAAATAGCCGAAGCGCCGCGGGTCGACGTAACGAAGCTCGCTCCCGTCCGCGAAGCGAATGCGGGCGTGCAGGTGCGCCTCACGCGGCAGAGCGCGCGGATCCTCCGCCCACAGCAGCTTGCCGGTCATGCCGAGGTGGACGACGAGCAGGATCTCGGCGTCCTCCCGGGCCGCGCAAACAAGGATGGCCTTCCCCGTGCGCACCACCGCCGTGACGCGCGCCCCCGCCAGCGCCCCCAGCGGGCGACTGCCGCGGCGGTACAGGTCCGGCGCGGTGAGACGCGCGCGCGCGACCGTGCGCCCCGGCAGCACGGGCGCCAGCTCGCGCACGACCGTTTCGACCTCAGGCAGTTCCGGCATACTTCTCCTCAAACAGAGCGGGTAGTGGCGCCCGCGCGGCCACGCCCACAACGCGGCCGTGACACGAGCGCCGATCCCGGGTAGAATACCCAACTTGGGTCCCGATTCCAACGGGCCCGGCCGCATGAAAAAGTCCATTCAGCAGATTCTCTTCGACGAGGTGCTTCCGCGCGTCCAGAAGCCCGGCCAGTACGCCGGCGGCGAGCGCAACATCATCGTCAAGGACCACGCCTCCGTCGACCTCAAGGTGGCCCTCGCGTTCCCCGACACGTACGCCATCGGGATGTCGCACCTCGGGCTTCGCATCCTCTACTCGATCATCAACGACCGTCCCGACGCGTGCGCCGAGCGCGTGTTCGCGCCCTGGGTCGACATGGAAGAGGAGCTGCGCCGCCGCGAGCTGCCGCTGGTGACGCTGGAGACGTTCACGCCGCTGGACTGTTTCGACGTGATCGGATTCTCCATGCAGTACGAGCTGGGTTTCACCAACCTGCTCAACATGCTGGAGTTGTCGCGCATCCCGGTCCTGACCGGGGATCGCGGCATCAACGACCCCGTGATCCTGGGCGGCGGGTCCATCACCCTCGCCATGGAACCGGTGGCTCCGTTCTTCGACGCCATCCTCGTGGGCGACGCCGAGGACGTCATCCATCCCGTGCTGGACGCCATCAAGGCCTGGCGCCGCAGCGGCCGCCCGCGCGCCGAGCTGCACCGCACGCTGTGCACGATCCCCGGCATGTACGTCCCGTCTCTGTACTGTGTCGATTACAGTGCCGACGGCACCATCGCGGCGATCCGCAATACGGCGCCGGCACCCGCCAGCATCCCCAAGACGACGGTGTGGGACCTCGAGAACGCGCCCTTCCCGGTGCGGCCCGTGATTCCCAACGTCGAGGTCATCCACGACCGCATCAACATCGAGATCATGCGCGGCTGTCCGAACCAGTGCCGCTTCTGCCAGGCCGTGCAGCACTACCGGCCCCTGAAGATGCGGACCATCGACACGGTCCTGGCGCTGGCGGAGGCGTCGTACCGCGAGACGGGGTATGACGAGATCAGCCTCACCAGCCTTTCGACCGCGGACTACCCCGGCATCGTGGACCTGCTCGGCGCGATCTCGGACCGCTTCCGCGAGCGCCGCGTCAACGTGTCGCTCCCGTCGCTGCGCGTCGGCCCCGAGCTCAAGCGGCTCCCCGGGCTCACCAGCACGGTGCGCAAGGCCGGGCTCACCATGGCGCCCGAGGTCGC
Source organism: Candidatus Krumholzibacteriia bacterium (assembly GCA_035762505.1). Classification (GTDB taxonomy): domain Bacteria; phylum Krumholzibacteriota; class Krumholzibacteriia; order WVZY01; family JAKEHA01; genus JAKEHA01. Next base: position 5,590 of record DASTOO010000354.1, on the reverse strand, counting down.
GACCGACCGCCTGCGCGAGGTGATCCGCAAGCCCATCCGGAACGAGGATCTCATGGCGGGCTGCCAGGCGGCCTTCGAGGCGGGTTATCGCCTGGTGAAGTTCTATTTCCTCATCGGAGCGCCCACCGAGCGCGAAGAGGATCTGCGCGGAATCGTGGAACTGGCCGACGCGGCCAGTTCGCTGCGCCGGCGCATGTTCGGCCGCCGCGCCCAGGTGAACTGCTCCATCTCTTCCCACATCCCGAAACCGCACACGCCGTTCCAGTGGGAAGAGATGAACACGCGCGACGAGTTGCGCGCCAAGCAGCGCTACCTCAGGTCGTGCAACCGGTCGGGGTCCATCCAGCTCAAGTTCCACGACGTGGACGTGAGCTACCTCGAGGCGGTCTTCTCGCGCGGCGACCGCCGGCTGGCGGGTGCCCTGCTCAACGCGCGCAAGGCGGGCCTGCGCATGGACGCGTGGTCGGAGTGCTTCGACATGCGCCGCTGGGACGAGGTCTTCGCCGCGTCGGGCGTCGATCCGGACTGGTACGCGCTCCGCGCCCGGTCCACCGATGAGATACTCCCCTGGGACATGATCGGCCTCAAGATTCCGACGGCCCACCTCGTCAAGGAACACGGCCGCGCGCACGCCGCCGCATGAAACCATTCATCCCCGCAGCGTTGCTCGCGTATCAGTTCGGCCTCACGGCCCGGGGACTGGGAGCCAATCTCGAGGGCATCTCCGACGAAGAGGGCCGGCGACGGCCTCCCCAAGGAGGCAACAGCATCAACTGGGTGGTGGGTCACATCGTCTCGTACCGCCGGGTGGTCTTGGAGCTACTGGGCGAGCAACCCACCTGGCCGAAGGAGCGCACCGAGGCGTATGGCCGCGGCTCGAGCGGCGACGCCCGCGGGGACCAGATCCTTCCGCTGGCGCAGCTGATGGAGGACCTGCAGGCCACGACCGCCGCGATCGTGAAACGCCTCGAAGCGCTCCCCGACGGCGCGCTGGAGACGCCCGGCCCCAATCCGAAGCAGACGCTGGGTCAGCACCTGGCGTTTCTCTCGTTCCACGAGTCCTATCACGCGGGACAGGTCGGCCTGCTGCGGCGCCTCGCGGGAAAACCCGGCGCGATCCGCTGACGCGGGACGCGCGGCGGGAAAAAAAAGGGAGGCGCAACGCGCCTCCCTTTCTCATGGAAGTCTCGATGCCCCGGCGCTAGCTGGTGCGCTTGCAGGTCATCTCCATCCACTTGTATTCCTTGCCGTCCGGGCCGGGCATCCACATCTCCATGAAGAGCGTGTTCTCGTCCGGCATGGTGAGCTTGTGGCGGGACTTGACCAGCTTGCCCGTCTGGGGGTCGAGGCTCTCGCCGGTCATCTCCCAGCCGTCCTTGCCGCACGTCCCGTGGCTGGCCATGATGCCCGTGCTCATGTTGTCGATCCAGGTTCCCACGTACTGCTTGCCGACGTTGTCATACCCGAGCGTCCCGATTCCCTCGAACGTGGTCCCCATGAAGTCGCCGGTAATCTTCTCTTCCAGGTAGCGGCCGCCCAGAAGCAGGTGCGCCGTGCGCTTGCCCGTCGTCTCCATCGGCGGAGCGGAGGGGTCCATCCAGCTCTTCATGGTGTAATCGAAGTTGCCCGCGAGCTTCTTGAGGTGCTCGTGGTGCTCTCCCGGCGTCGCCGCCGCCATCCAGGCCGCCATCGCCGCGGGATCTCCGTGCGCGTCGGCCTTCTTCTCGTCGCCCGCGACCGCGATCACGGCCATGGCGAACATGCTCGCAACGGCGAGCGAAATACATACCCAGCGTTTCATGATTTCAAACCTCTCTGCTGTTAGTTCGGTTCTTCGACCAGACCGGCACTCCGGCCCTGAATCCGGCGGCGCAGCGGTTGCAAAAGCAAAGGGGACGAGAAACGCGGCGCGTGGGGTACCGGAAGCGCGCACACTCTACCACAAAGGCCGCCGCGTGGGCAAGCCGCAGCTTGGCCCGGGTGCCGCCCCCGAATCACCCGTGAGATCAGCAGCGCGAGTAGCCGCACACGCGGCACACCGCGCACCCGCCCTCGAACTCCAGGACGTTGCCGCACTCGGCGCAGTTTCCGGCCAGGCGCTCCGCCCGGTCGAGCTCCGGCTCGGTGTACGCCTGCGCCTGCGACGAATCCACGAACTTCTCGAGCGCCTGCCCGATCGCGTCCGCGCACGACAGCACCTTGTTGCCCCGGTTCCACGAGGGGTACGGACAGCGCACGCCGCGCAGCTGGCGCGCAACCGCGCGCGGGTCCACCCCCGAGCGCAGCGAGAGCGACACGAGGCGGCCGATGGCCTCGGTCTGCGAGGCGGCGCACCCGCCCGTCTTGCCGATCGAGGCGAACAGCTCGAACGGTCCGTCCGTCGTCTCGTTGGTGGTGACGTAGAGGTTGCCGCAGCCGGTTTCCATGCGCGTCGTGCGTCCGGACACACTCTCCGGGCGCGGCCGCGGGGCGCGCCGCTCGCCCGACACGGCGGCCGGCGCCCCCGTGCTCAGCACCTGCATGTCGCGGCTTCCGTCGCGGTAGATCGTGACCCCCTTGCACCCGAGCTGGAACGCGAGCCGGAACGTCTCCTCGACGTCCTCGCGCGTGCTCTCGTTGGCGAGGTTGACGGTCTTCGAGACGGCGTTCTCCGTGTGCTTCTGGAACGCCGCCTGGATGCGGACGTGCCCTTCCGGCGACACCTCGTGCGCGGTCTGGAACAGGATCCGCCAGCGCGGGGGCACTTCTTCCATGCCGCGCACGTGCCCTTCCTCTGCGACGCGGGCGGCGAGCGCCTCGGAGTAGAACTCCTCGTCCCGCGCGACACGCTCGAACAGCGGATTCAAGTCGACCAGCTCGGCGCCGTCGAGGATCCGGCGCTTGAACGCCACCCCGAACAGCGGCTCCACCCCGCTGGCGACGCCGGCGATGATGCTGATCGAGCCGGTCGGCGCGATGGTGGTGACGGTGGCGTTGCGCCGCGGCGCCTCGCCGCGCTCGGCGTACACGCTGTGCGCGAAGTTCGGGAACGAGCCCCGTTCGCGCGCGAGCGTCTGGGAGGCTTCGATGGCCGCGTCGTTGATGAAGGTCATGATGTCCTCCGCGACGGCCTCCGCCTCCGGGGACTGGTACGCGATGCCCATCTGGATGAGGAGATCGGCGAAGCCCATGACGCCCAGGCCGATCTTGCGGTTGGCGCGGGTGAGCTGCTCGATCTGCGGCAGCGGGTAACGGTTCATGTCGATCACGTCGTCGAGGAACCGCACCGCGACTGCCGTCACCTCGCGCATGCGCGCAAAGTCGATCTCGGCGTTCCCCATCTCGCCGCGCGCGAAGCGCGCCAGGTTGATCGATCCCAGGTTGCACGATTCGTAGGGCAGGAGCGGCTGCTCGCCGCACGGGTTCGTGCTCTCGATGGCGCCCACGGCCGGCGTCGGGTTCTCGCGGTTGATGCGGTCGATGAAGATCACGCCGGGCTCTCCGTTGAGCCAGGCGCGTTCGACGATCCGGCGGAACACGTCGGGGGCGGGGAGCGACGCGGTCACCTGGCCCGAGCGGGGATTCACCAGCTCGTAGTCCCCGCCGCGCACGAGCGCGTCCATGAACCGGTCCGTCACCGCCACCGAGATGTTGAAGTTGTTCAAGCGGTCGCTCGACGTCTTGGCGTCGATGAAATCGAGGATGTCCGGGTGATCGACGCGCAGCATGGCCATGTTGGCGCCGCGCCGCCGCCCGCCCTGGCGGACGGTCTCGGTGGCTGCGTCGAACACGCCCATGAAGGAGACCGGGCCGCTCGACACGCCCTGCGTGCTCTGCACGGTGTCGTTGCGCGGGCGCAGCCGCGAGAACGAAAAGCCGGTGCCGCCGCCGCTCTTGTGTATGAGCGCGGTGTGCTTGATCGAGTCGAAGATGGCATCCATCGAGTCTTCGACGGGCAGCACGAAACACGCGGACAACTGCTGGATGTCGGTCCCCGCGTTCATGAGGGTGGGCGAGTTCGGCAGAAAGTCGAGTGAGGCCATCGTCCGCCGGAACACCTCGCTCCAATGCCGGCGCTCCCTCTCGTCGGCGCCGTAGTGGACCTCGGCGCCCGCGATGTTCTCCGCAACGCGCGCGAACATCTGCTCGGGGGTCTCGATCACCTTGCCGGTGTCGTCCTTGCGGAGGTAACGGCTTTCGAGCACGCGCAGGGCGTTGGGGTTGAGCATCGGGGTCTCGGCGAGAGTGATCATGCGTCGCTCCTTCGGGCGATGGGACGATACGGTAACGTGCAAAATGCGGCCTTATTAGTATATTGAGAGCCGCTTTTCTTTTGTGTCAATCCGTAAAACCCGCCTCAGCGGGCTTCTCAACGATTTTCCAATGGCTTACGGGCATGCGCCGGCCCCCCGGCCCCGGGGCCGGGTCCGGGCCGCCCCGAGTCCGTTGCCCTGATTCTTGCTAATTCCCCCGGGCCGGCTCTCTCGCCGCCGAACCATGCTGCACCTTCGACTGATAACCGGAAGCTACAAGGGCCGCCACGTGCCCCTCGCCCCCGCCACTCTGCCGCTCACGATCGGGCGGGACCCGGAGAACGGGCTCGTCCTGGATCACACGGCCATCTCGCGCTTTCATTGCCAGATCACGCGTGAGAGCGGCGAGTACTACATCCGGGACCTGGACAGCACCAACGGCACCTACCTCAACGGACGCCGGGTCGAGCGTGCGCCGTTGAGCCCCGGCGACGAGCTGGTCGTCGCCGCGGTCGGCATGCTCGTGGAAGCATCGAGCTCCTCGATTCTCGACCAGAGGCCGCCGCTCAACGTGACGGTGTCCATCGACGCCGCGCCGCGCAAGTCCACGGTCACGGTCTCCGATCCGGTGGAGCCGGGCGGAACCGGCGACTTCTTCGCGGGCCTGGGTGACGACCCCGGCAACGCGCAGCATGCGCTCCAGGTCCTCTACAACGCCGACACCGCGTTCCGGAACATCGAGGATCTCGACGCGCTCCTCGACAATCTGCTCGGCATCATCATGGAAAGTACTCCCGCGTCGCGCGGCTTCGTCTTCCTCATCCAGCGGGACACGGGCGCGCTCGTTCCCTATGCGCGCCGGCCGGCCGCCACGGCGGCGGACGACGCGGAGATCGTCGTCAGCCAGACGATCCTGCAGACCGCCGTGCGCCAGAAGACCGCGATCATCTCCAGCGACGCGCTGGTGGACGAGCGGTTCATCCACTCGCGCAGCATCGCGGGCATGTCGGTTCGCTCCGCCATGTGCGCGCCGCTCCTCAGCCGCGGCACCGTGCTCGGCATCGTCTACGTCGATTCGCACAAGGCGAACTCGTTCACACGCCGCGACCTGGCCCTCTTCTCCGCGCTGGCGCTGAAGGTGGGCATCGCGGTGGACAACGCGCGGCTCTACGCGGATCTGCGCGGCCTCTTCTACAACACGGTGGAAACGCTGGTCCGCACCATCCAGGCCAAGGACCAGTACACGGCGGGACACTCGACGCGCGTGAGCCGCTACGCCCTCATGATCGCGGAGCGGCTGGGCCTGTCCACCAAGGACAAGCACCACCTCTACCTCGCCGCGATGCTGCACGACATCG
>DASTOO010000353.1:0-2580 GCA_035762505.1 Candidatus Krumholzibacteriia bacterium | reverse complement strand
GTGCTACCGCGAGATCGTCAACCTCGACCCCGAGAACGTCGAGGCGTGGGTCCAGTTCGCCGCCTTCGAAGTGAGCGTCGAGAACTTCGACGACGCGGTGGAGTGCTACGCGACCGCGCTCAACATGGATCCGGACAACCTCGACATCATCGAGGCGGTGTCGCGGGTGGAGGAGAAGCGTGGTAACGCCGCGCAGGCCACCGCCTGGCTGGAGTCGGGCCTCTCGCTCGATCCCGCCAACACGCGCCTGCTGAAGCGCCTCGTCGCGATCAGCCTCAACGCCCAGGATTACTCGCGCGCCGTCGGCTACGCGGACCGCGTCATCGCGGTCGAACCCGGCGACGCGACGGTGCACCGCAACCGCGCGGTCGCCCTCTACCAGAAGGGCGACAAGAAGGAAGCGATCGAGTCCTTCGAGAAGGTCGCGCAGCTGGACGGCAAGCTGGACAACCTCTACGGCCCGATGGCGGACTGCTACCGCGCCGCCGGGCGTGACGCCGACGCGCTCCGCGTGATCGAAGCGGGTGTCGCGGCGGGGAACCAGGCCGCGTGGCTCTACAGCGTGTGGGGCAAGATCCTCGAGGACCAGAAGCGCTACGACGAGGCCATCGACCGGTTCACGCGGGCAGTGGCGGCCAACGACGAACTCTGGAGCGATTACGCCCGCAAGCAGATCGCGCGTCAGAACCAGCTCAAGAAGCGCGAGGCGATGATCGCCAGCCAGAACGAGATGTAACCGGGACCGCCCCCGGGCGATAACCAGAGGCCCGCGCAACACCGCGGGTTAGCAGGCTCTCCCGGTCCACCGACCGGGGGAGCCTCTTTTTTTTGCCCCCCCTGCCCCTCCATCGGAGTGAGTGGTCCGCTACCCAAGAACAATGTTTGAAAAAGGTCATTTGACGCTGCCGCCGGACGCTGCTACACTTCTCGATGCTACAGAGAATCAAACCGGGACGTCTGAATTTCCACGGCGACCCGGATGCGGTGTGCACCATTGGCGAATTGCCGGATTAAGAGGTCGGCAAACGGCGAGCCACAATTTGGGGCGTACCTGATACGAACGAACCGCAGTCTCTCTGGTTCGAAGTTCCCACGCCGTATTTCTCGAGGCTGATCCCGGGCACTTCCATCCAGGGTGGAAACATGCCGCAGCAGCGCGTCGTGCGTTGCAACGGCCGGGACTTTTTGACGAGGTCAAGGAGGCGGAGTATGAAGGCTGTTATCGTGGTTCTTCTCTCCATCATCATAGCGGTTCCGGCGTTCGCCGGGCCGCCGGCCAACGGGACGTACAAGTCCACCGACATCGGTGGGACGATGCTCCCCGGCCGCTACAGCGAGTACTGGTTCGGGGCCAAGCTGTCGGTGAACAACACCCTGAACGAGCAGTCATGGGACGGCGCCACGCTCGGTACCCAGTGGCACTGGTACTGTCCGTGGATCGTCGCGGCTCCGACGCTGCTGCTGAACACCGTCGACGGCAACGGCAACGGCACGAAGGTGTGGCGTGCGACCTACACCGGCGGCACCTGCTGGCTCGATGGCCCCGGTACGCCGTGGGACGGCGGCGACGCGTCGTACACCGCGAGCATCAACACGTGGATAGCGATCGTGACCGAGACGTATTCGAACCACGTCGAGGTCGGCACGGTGCGCACCCACAACGCCAGCGCGACGTTCAACGGCTACAACCAGGCGTGCATGGCGTTGACGGTTTCGAACACGGAGAAACTCGGTGATACCACCGGCGGCCCGCTGCCGGCCAACTTCCCGAATTTCTGGGACTGGTTCAGCTGCACGGACGTCGGCACCGCCGGCCCGGGCGAGTGGGGCGACGTGGACGCGATCACGTTCACCATCCTGGGCTGCGAGACCGTGAGCACGGAGCAGAAGTCCTGGGGCGCCGTGAAGTCCCTGTATCGCAGGTAGCATTCGGGTGGAAGTCCGGCACGGCTAATCGCAGTTGGATGCACCTCGTCGCCGTCCGGACCGGTTGGGAAGTTTGAACAACGGTTCAATGGGTATGCATCGGCTCGACCGATTCAAGGAGGACGCAGGTATGAGGAATGCGATTCTGGTTTCAATTCTGACCGCGGTGCTGGTCGTGGGTTCGGCCTCGGTCTATGCCGGGCCGCCTCTCAACGGCACCTACAAATCGAGCAGCGGGCAGTTCGACGAGGGCCGCGAGGCCTCGTCCTGGGCCGCCGGGGACTTCGTCGGCAACGGCAACGTGCTGCACGCCGAGTCCTGGGATGGCGCGACGTTCGGCGTCGACTGGAAGGTTCTGTGTCCGGTCGTCACCAACGTGTTCGTCGTGCTCGATCTTGTTGACGTCAACGGCAACGGCCAGCGGATCTTCCAGATCACGTACGCCGGCGGGACCATCGTTCTCGGCGGCACGGGTCCGTGGGGCGGCGGCGACGCGCAATACACGGGTCTCATCGACACGTACTCGGAGTTTCGCACGGTGCAGTACGTGAACCACGCGGTGGTCGGCTCCGTGAGCAACCACAATGTGAGCGCGCATCTGCAGGGATACACGTCGAGCTGCATGACCTGGGGCATCGGCAACGGCGCCTGGCT
>DASTOO010000352.1:0-2588 GCA_035762505.1 Candidatus Krumholzibacteriia bacterium | reverse complement strand
GCCGTCATCTTCGTTCTTCCCGAATCGCCGCGCCCTCCGCCCCCGGGCGCGGCTTTTCTTATCTCAGGGGATTGCCGTCCCGGGCCCGTTCCGCTAGCGTTGACTCCGCAGTCCTCCCGCAACCCGTCATTCGACAAGGGGGAGATCATGAAGACCCGACTCTCGCTCATTCTGGTATGCCTCGCCGGACTGACCGCCGCCGCGGTCGCCTCGGACAAGAGCGCGCAGGATGGAAAGGCGCGCGTGCTCCGCGTGGCCGAGCGGTACAACGCGCTGACCAACTACGATTTTCGCGCGGTCGCCGACATGCAGCTCGACATGCCGCAGGGCAAGCAGTCCATGGAGGCCCGGATCCAAACAGCCGGCGTGCGTCCTGACTGGCTGTACATGAGAATCGACGGAGGGGAGGGCATGGGGACGCAGGTCGTCATGACGCCGGACTCGACGTGGACGTACATTCAGATGCTCGATCAATACACGGTGACTCCCCCGGTCGTCTCGCTGGAGGGCTCCAGAATCGGAGGCGGTCTCGAGCAGTACTTCCGGCTGGCGACACGGGCCGAGGGATCGCGAGCCGTGCGGCGCGAGGCCATCGCGGTGTCCGGAACCGACCGGGAATGCGACGTCGTCGCACTGCCGCCCGACACCATGGAGATGGATGAACTCGGTGGCGCGCTCGCCCAGGCGGAGACCCTGTGGGTGGATGCAAAGCGGGACCTCGTGCTGAAGCACGTGATGTTCGTCTCTGGAAGCACCGCCATGGGCGAGATGGCCATGACGACCACCGTCCGTTACGAGGAACCCGACCTCGCGAACCGGCCGCCCGACTCGTTGTTTACGTTCACGCCGCCGCCGGGCGCGGAGCGGATAGCGCAGTTCCAGTTCGGGCAGCAGCCGGAGCGTTCGAAGCAGGCCGGCGGGCCCGCCGCATCCTTCACGCTCGCCGATCTCGCCGGGAAGCAGGTGTCGCTCGCCGAGCACAAGGGCAAGGTGGTTCTGCTCGACTTCTGGGCCACGTGGTGCGGGCCGTGCCGCATCGAGCTTCCACACGTCGACAAGTTGAACCGCGATCTGGCTGACAAGGGGCTCGTCGTGCTCGCGATCACGGCGGAGAGCCGCGAACAGGCGTCGGCCTATCTCGAGAAGAACAAGCTCGGGCTCCGGTGCCTGATCGACGCGGGTGGCAAGGTAAACGAGAGCTACGGCATCCGGGCGATACCGACCGTGGTCGTGATCGACCGTAACGGCAACGTGTCAGACTTTCTCGTGGGCCTGCAGTCGGAGAAGAGCCTGCTCGCGGCGGTGAAGAAGGCGGGGATCGAGTAGCGCGCAAATGAGCCTTCTCTCCCACCTCGAGTGCAGCCAGTGCGGCCGGCGGCACGACGCCGACGCGCTGCACAACCTCTGCACGGCCTGCAAGCGCCCGTTGCTGGCGCGCTACGACCTCGACGCCGCGCGCCGCGCGATCGACCTTCGCTCGCTCGCCGAGCGTACGCGCGGCGTGTGGCGCTTCGCCGAGTTGCAACCCGTGCGCGACCCCGTGCGTCGCATCTCGCTCGGCGAGGGAGGGACGCCGCTGGTGCGCGCCTCGCGGCTCGCCGCGGCACTGGGTGCGGCGGACGAGATCTACCTCAAGGACGAGAGCCCCAACCCGACCGGTTCGTTCAAGGCGCGCGGGATGGCCGTCGCGGTGTCGCGCGCGCTGGAGCTCGGCGCGCGCGCGTTCTCCGCACCGTCGGCGGGAAACGCCGCGTGCGCGCTCGCGGCATACGCGGCGCGGGGCGGTGTCGAGGCGCACGTCTACATGCCGGCCGACGTGCCGAAGTCGTTCGTGGCGCAGTGCCGCGCGTTCGGCGCGCGCGTCCACCTGATCGACGGGCTCATCACGGACTGCGGTCGCGTGTCCATGCAGGAGGCCGCGCGCCACGGGCGCTTCGAGCTGTCGACCCTCAAGGAGCCGTATCGGCTGGAGGGGAAGAAGACGCTGGGCTACGAGATGGCGGAGCAGCTCGGCTGGACGCTCCCCGACGTCGTGATCTATCCCACCGGCGGTGGCACCGGGCTCGTCGGCATGTGGAAGGCGTTCGACGAGATGGAGGCGCTCGGTTGGATCGGTACCAAGCGCCCGCGCATGGTGAGCGTCCAGTCCGACGGGTGCGCGCCCATCGTGCGCGCGTTCGAATCCGGCGCGGAGACCGCGACGATGTTCGAGAACGCGCACACCGTGGCGGACGGGCTGCGCGTGCCGGCGGCGGTGGGAGACAGGCTCATGCTGCGCACGTTGCGCGACTCCCGTGGCAGCGCGGTGGCGGTGCCGGACGCTGGGCTCATGGAGGGCGCAAACCTCATCGCGCGCAGCGAGGGAATCTTCGCCGCACCCGAAGGCGGCGCCACCGTGGCGGCCTATCGCGCGCTTCGTGAGCGCGGCTGGATCGACGCCGGCGAGCGCGCAGTGCTGTTCAACACCGGGAGCGGGTTGTCGTATGCGCATCTCTGGACTTAACGGGAGAATGCCGGCCCTGGGCTCCTGGCGGGCCTGGGGTGGATAGTCACGCAGGCCGGCGGCGGGCGCTGACGCCGCGCTCGAC
>DASTOO010000351.1:0-2829 GCA_035762505.1 Candidatus Krumholzibacteriia bacterium | reverse complement strand
CGGCGACCCCGCCGAGGCCGTAAGAATCGTTCGGAACTGGCTGCGTACGCACTCGGACTTCGGCATGCCGAGCGCCGAGCAGATGCTACGACGGTTCACGCGGTTCCGCGTCGACTTCCGGCGCTGTGTCGCCGGCTCCATCTCAACACCAACGCATTGATCCTCGTCGACTACGCCGCATTGGTATCCGAGTGGCTCGTCGAGAACGCTCGTGAACGCAGGTCGCTAACAACACCGCCAAAGTGGCTGCGCCTCGTCGGCTCGTCGAGCAGGCGGGCGTGTTCGTCTGGATTCGCCGCGTTCACCACGGGCTTGCGCTCGCCGCACGTGCCTCGAGAAGAACTCCAGCGCCTGAGGCGTCGTCGGCTCGATCATCCCGCCGTGCGTGGCCCCCGCGGGCTCGAAATACTCCACGGTCATGCCCCTGGCCTTCATCGTCTCCACCAGCGTTCGGCTCGCCTCGACCCATGCCGGCGTCTCGGCGCCGCCGATCGAGACGTGCACGGGCACGTGCACCAGACGGGGCAGCTGGTAGTCCACGTCCGGGAGCACACCAGACATCGGCGCGATGGCGGCCCACGTGTCGGGACGGTCGGAGTAGGGATACCCATTGCTGGGCACCCCCTCCACAGATCCGGACGTGCGGGACTACCGCATCCGGCTCCTGCCTTGGGTGACCAACGCCAGGCGCTGGTTCGGGTACGGATGACAGATGCGCGGCCCAGGGAGCCAGCGCGCCGCGAGGCGGCGCATCCGCGTCCACGACACGAACCCGGTCTGACTCCGGCGCTGCAACGTGGCGCGCCAGAGTCGGACGAGCGCGGCGTGGAACACGCTGAGACTCGGCCCGTTGCGGGGCACGCCGTAGTACCGCGTGTGCCCGACCACGACCGAGCGCAGGTAGGCCCCCTGTTCGGGGATGGGCGCGTGCAGGCGTTGCCGCAACTCGGTCTTGACCGCGCGCAACTTCGCCTGCAACCTCTGGCGCATCGTCTGCCGCAGTACCGTGAACCGGCCCTTCCGCATGCGGCTACACGCGTGCGTGAAGCCGAGGAAGTTGAAGGTCTCCGGTTTCCCCGCGCCACGCGCCCGCCGGTTCGTGGCCGCGAAGCGGCCGAACTCGATGAGTCGCGTCTTGTCGGGATGCAGTGAGAGCCCGAACCGCGCGAAGCGCTCGCGCAGCTCGGCGAGGAAGCGGATGGCCTCCTCGCGATGCTCGAATCCCACGACGAAATCATCCGCGAAACGCGCGACGACCACGTCGCCGCGCGCCTCCCGGCGCCTCCATCGCTGGACCCAGAGGTCGAAGACGTAGTGCAGGTACACGTTGGCCAGCAGCGGGCTGATACTGCCGCCCTGGACCGTGCCCACGTCACTCCGTAATCGCTCGCCATCCTCCAGCACGCCGGCCCTCAGCCATTTCTGGATGAGGCGCACGACGCGCCGATCCGCCACACGATGCTCGACGAAGCGGACGAGCCATTCGTGGCTCAACGTGTCGAAGAAGCTACGAATGTCCGCGTCGAGCACCCAGTTCACCTTTCTCGTCTCGATGCCGACGGTCAGCGCGTCCAGCGCCTGATGCGGGCTGCGCTTCGGCCGGAAGCCGTACGAGAAGCCAAGAAAGTCCTGTTCGTAGATGGCGGTGAGCACCTCGACGACGGCCCGCTGGACGATTTTGTCCTCCAGCGTGGGGACCCCGAGCGGCCGTTGCCGCCCGTCCGCCTTCGGGATATACGCCCGCCGAACCGGGCTCGCTCGGAACGCGCCGCGCTTGATGCGAGCGGCGAGCTCTCGGAGGTTGCTCTCCAGAGCCTCGCCGTACTGCTGCCACGTTTGCCCGTCGATACCTGCGGCCGCGTCTCGCTTCACGGCGAGATACGCCGACCGCAGACGGTCGACATCGTAGACGTGGTGCAGCAGCGCGGTGAACCGCTGTTGCCGATCCTTCCTTGCTGCCTGACGTACTCGCTCGATGCCAGCCGTCGAGTTGATCCGGCGCTGTGTCCGGTCGTCGTGACCCCCGGGCGAGTTCCCCTTGGCCAGCCCGCTTCCCTCCACCACCTCCGCGGCGGGTTGCCCGGCGTTGTTCGGCGGCTTCTTTGGTACTACCAGGCTGTCCGACTTCCCGCGGTCGTGCATCATCGCCGTGCGTCCATAGACTTCGCGATGCGGTCTGCGATGCTCGTCATCGCCGACAACCACGGGACCTCCCGGTTCCCGTACGCGGTGCGTCCGCGCATGCACGGGGTCTTCGACCGCGCGGGGTCCCGGCGCGCCTTGCGATAGCGGCGCGTCGGATGTGGCCTTCCGCCCACCTATACAGCGTCGGCACCCCGAAGTGGCCACGGCTCGCGCCGTGGGTCATAGCTTTCGCGGCTCCATACCCGGCCTGCACGTTCCCCTGTCAATGCTTCGCCGGTCAGGGTTACCCCTGCCAACGCATGACTCGGGGCCGTTGTGGGTCGCTACTCCTTCAACGTTTCGAACTTGCATCGATAACACCGCGCCGATTTCACCGGCGCACATAGGAGATATGAAGGGCCTGTCGGTTAACTGATCCCGCGTTATGCGACCCGGGAGCAGCCCTCGCCCGCGAAGCACAGCGTTGATGTAGACCTTCCCCGTTGATGTAGACCTTCCCCAAGACACGGGCCCAGCGTGTACCCTGCACGGAAATTTTCGAAGTCGTAGGCGCCAGCAGGGATCAGGCTGGACTCGGAGATTGGAAACGGCACTTCGACCATCTCGAAGTTTCGCGTGTACTCGGCCGTCACGGAATCGCCGCTCTGTAAATCGACCTGAACGCTGCCTGACAGCTCGCGCGAT
>DASTOO010000350.1:0-11019 GCA_035762505.1 Candidatus Krumholzibacteriia bacterium | reverse complement strand
GCGTCTCGTCGTCCTGAACCGCGGCAAGCTCCTACCCGCGCTCCGCGCGACGAGCGCGCTGCCCGGCGTCTTCGCGGCGGTCAAGCACACGGGGCGCATCCTCATCGACGGCAGCCTGCTCAACAACCTCCCGGTCGACGTGATCCGGACCATGACGCTCGCGCCGGTCGTCGCCGTCGACACCAGCGCCCCCGCGAACCGCCAGCTCATGTTCAAGGACGAGCGCGCGCTGTGGGAGAAGGTGCGGACACCGCTGATGCGCGGCAAGCGTCCGCTGATCTTCGAGATGCTGATGAAGTCCATCGACATCCCGCAGGGACCGATCACCTCGATGCGCCTCTCGCTCAATCCGCCCGAGGTGTTGATCCGTCCCTTGCTCGACCCCGACCTCAAGATCGAGGACTACAACCGGGTGGAGGAAGCCGTGAAGGCCGGGTACGAAGCCGCCGGGATCGAGCTTTCCGAGAACGAACGCGTCCTGCGCGAGACCCAGTAGCCCGCGCTACTTCGACCCGCGCAACATGTCCTCGCGCGCCCGGCGGAACTCGCTCGTCTCGCTCCAATCCGCGTTCCGGTCCGACGACGCGAGCGCGAATCCCACCCGGAACAGCGCCTCCATGTCCTCGACCGCGCCGCCGAGGTCCCACGCGTCCGCGTAGTGATCCTGCGGCTTGTGGTAGCGCTCCGCCACGTAATCGCGCCGGCGTTCCATGCCCCAGCCCTGGGGCCGGTCGCGGAATTCGACGCCGCTGTCCGCGTACAGCGCGGGGACGCCCTGCTTCGCGAGCGGGAAGTGATCGGAACGGTAGTAGTAGCCCTTCTCCGGTTCGCTGTCGGGCTCGATCCGGCGATCCATCGGCGCGATCGCCTCGGCGAGGATCTGGTCGAGATTCGTCTGGCCGAAACCCACCACCACCATGTCGCGGGTCCGTCCCCAGACGTTGAGTCCGTCGACGTTGATCGCGGCAACACTCTTCGCGAGCGGATAGAGCGGATTCTCGGCGTAGTGGGTGGAGCCGAGCAGGCCGCTCTCTTCGCCCGTCGTGAAGATGAACACGACGCTGCGCTTGAGCGACGACTTCTCCGCGGCGAAGCGCGCCGCGATCTCCATCACGCCGGCGACACCGGATGCGTTGTCGAGGGCGCCGTTGTAGATCGAATCCCCGTCGGCCGCCTTCCCGACGCCGAGGTGGTCCCAGTGGGCGGTATAGAGAATGACCTCGTCCTTGAGGGCCGGGTCCGAACCTTCCACGCGCGCCACGACGTTGCGCGATTCGATGGTGCGCGTCCGGCTCTCGATCCGCGTCGAACCGGCGAGTCCCAGCGAGAAAGGCTTGAAGTCCTTCGACACCGCGGCGGCCTTCTCCGCGGCGAAGTCCCGGTCGGCCAGCGCAAAGAGCTCGCGCGCCGCGGCCTCCGTGATCCACGATTCCAGGGCGCAGCGGCCCGCACCCTGGTCGGCGCGCACCACGTCGAACTGCTCGCCGGACCAGCTGTTCTCCACCACCGCCCACGGATACCCGGCGTCGTCTGTGTTGTGCACGATGATGGCGCCCGCCGCCCCCCTCGCCGCCGCCTCTTCGTACTTGTAGGTCCAGCGCCCGTAGTACGTCATGGCCTTGCCGGCGAAGAGCGACGCGTCCGGGTGGGGCGGGTCGTTGACAAGGATCACGACGAGCTTGCCGCGCACGTCGGTGTCCCGGTAGTCGTTCCACCCGTACTCGGGGGCGTCGACGCCGTAGCCGACGAAGACGATCTCCGCGCCGTCGACCGCGCTCGCTCCGGTCTGCCGAATCGTCCAGCCCACGAACTCGCTCCCGTTGGCGAAGGTCTTCCCGGTTCCGTCGACCCGGTGCACGGCCAGCGACGGCGCGTTCGTCACGGTGAAACCGTACAGCGGCACCTTCTGGATGAAGGTGCCGTCGGGGTTGCCGGGCGCGCATCCCGCCTTCTGCAACTGATCGATGAGGTACGCCACCGTCAGTTCCTCGCCGGGCGATCCCGGCGCGCGCCCGCCGAGCTCGTCGGAGGCGAGGTAGCGGACGTGATCGCGCATGCGCCCGTCCGAGATGGAAGAACCGTTCGCCGCGGCGATCGTCATGGTGGCCGCCGCCGCGGCCGTCATCAGCAGTGCGAGTCGCGATGCTTTCACGGACGTCTCCTTCTATTGAGAATCGGTCAGCCGGTCAACTGCACGCGCATGCGACGCGCTGCGATCGGCATCATGATACAGGCCATGGCGAGCAGCACCACCACGTTCGACGCCGGAAACGGCGTCGCCGCGCCCAGAGCCATCATCTCGCCGAACGCATCCATGGCCTGCCCGGTCGGGAACACGAGCGCGATCTTGCGCATCGTGTCGGGAACCATCTCCAGCGGCCACCAACACCCGCCCAGGGCGGCCATCACGAGCGAGGCGATGACGCCGATCGCGTTGGCCTTCTCGGTGGAGCGGAAGAAGGACGCCATCAGCATCCCCAGCGAGGCGGCCGCGAACAGGTAGGCGCCGAGGAGAGCCGCGAGCTGGGCGGGCGCGACATCGAGGCGCACACCCAGGATGAGCGAACCCAGCCCCAGGATGATCGCCACCTGCAGCACCGCCCACACCAGGCGGGCCACGATCTGCGCGACCAGGATGTCGCGGGTGCGCGTGGGACTCATGGTGATGCGGCGGGTCTTGCCGCTCTTAAGATCCTCGACCCACATTCCCAGAAAGAAGGTAGTGAGCTGGAACATAATGAACATGACGAGCATGGCGGGGAGCGTGTGCTCCGCGCCGGTCGCCACCTTCGGTGCGGCGCCCAGCGTCCCCACCGCGAGCGCCAGGGGCGCGTCCTGCGGGGGGGGAGCGGGGACGCGCCCGTCGCGGATCGCGGCCTCGATCTCCGGGCGTGCGAACGCCATGCGGTACAACGCGTCGCGCACGCGCGCACCCACCGACTGCGCGCGCAGATCGCTCGCGTCGCCCTTGTGGACGCGCGCCGTGGCGGCATCGCCGTCACGCAATGCCGCGAGCAGGCTGTCGGGAAGCTCGACACGGATCGCTCCCGCGGCGCCGATGGAGTCGATCGCGATGTCGTACCTGGCCAGCACATCGCCGACGAACGACGCCACCGCCGCGGGATTCGCGCCGCGATCGATGGTGACGCGGGTCGGCGCCGCGGATGTGGCGTTGCCGCTGAACATCGAGCCGAAGATCCACGCCATCGCGATGGGTGCGATGAGCGACCAGATGACCGAGCCGCGGTCGCGGGCGGCGAGTGTCAGCTCGAGCTTCGCGATGGTCCACCAGGCCGGCCGCATCAGATGAGCCTCCGGCGGCCGGCGAACGTGCCGGCGGCGAAGAAGGCGGCGCAGGTCAGCCCGTACAGCGGAATCGAGACGGGGATTTCCCGCCCGGTCAGGGCGCGGGTCAGCGCGATGTTGGCGGTCCCGGTCGGAATCCAGCTCGCGATGGACTGGAAGGAGGGCGGCATGAACTCGGCGGGGAAGAAGCCGCCGCCCAGAATAGTGAGGAAGATCATCACGAGCGAGCTGATGGCGCCCACGGCGCGCGGCGAGTCGGTGAGCGAGAAGATCACGCCGTTGATGCCGGCGATGAACAGCGCCAGCAACGCGACCACCAGCGCAGCCGTGAAGAGGCCGTGCGGCGGGATCCGCCAGATGATCCCGCCCAGGACGCCGGCCACGATGCCTACGACCCAGGCGAACGACGCGGTGTACAGGCGCTGCTCCAGCGCCACCCGCCACGGCGAAACCGGCGCGGTGACGAAGCGGTGCGTCACGCGGTTACGGCGATCCATCAGAAACGCGTGCTCGATTCTAAGCGACACAGTCAGGAGGCCGAACATGACGAGCCCGGGGAAGAAGAGCGCCGCCATGTTGAAGTCCTCCTCCGCGCCCTCCTCGTCGACGATGACGACGTCCACCTTCTGCAGCGCGCCGAGGCCGGTGGCACCGCGTCTCGCGGCGTCGAAGTCTCGTGCAATCGCCCCGACTTCGTCGGACGACGGCCCAGTGTCGCGGTCGAGGAAGTCGCGCATCGCCTGCATGGGACCGGCGAACTGGCCGAGGACGCCGTTGCCGATCGTGACGAGGGTCCGCGCGACCCCTTCGGCGATCTGCGGGCCGATCGCATGGCGCGGGTTCCTGAGGAGCCGCAGTGTGTCGGGTTCCATGCGCAGCAGCCGGTCGCCGAAGCCGGCCGGAATGACGAGCGCCGCCGACGCGTCGCCCGCCGCGAAGCGCGTCTCCACTTCGGCGAGGTTCGCCGCGGGGGTGACGGTCATGAGCTCGCCCACCGGGCCCTGGTCGAACGCCCCCTGCACGAGCCCGCTCACCAGCGAGCTGTCCTCGTCGACGATGGCGAGGGCGGTGCGGGGCGGACCATCTTCGTCGCCGAACACGAGCTGGTAGATGCCCATGAACACGAAGGGCACGGCCAGCCACAGGAGAATCGCGCCGGGCTTGCGGAGCGTGCGCCGCCAGTACATGCGAAAGAAGTGCATCGTGCGTCGTCCCTGCGGAGCCGCGAGCGCTACGCGCGCGTGATGATCGTCCCCGCTGCGCCCGCGACGATCCGCTCGATCTCTTCCAGCGAGCCGATGGCCGCGGACTTTCCGGTCTCTTCCACGAAGGCGATGGCCGCTTCCACCTTGGGTCCCATCGACCCCGCGCCGAATCGTTGCGCGTGGAGCTGCTCCGGAGTGGCGTGGCGGATGAGGCGATGGTTCGCGGTGCCCCAGTCGGCGAACACGCCCGCGACGTCCGTCGCCAGCACGAGCAGGTCGGCGCCCACCTCGCGCGCGAGCACGGCGCTCGCGCGATCCTTGTCGATCACCACCTCGGCGCCCACGAGGGTCTCGCCGCGGTACATGGTGGGGATGCCGCCGCCGCCCGCACAGATCACGATGGTCTGCTTGTCGAGCAGCCACTTGATGGGGCGGATCTCGAAGATGCGCTTCGGGAGCGGCGAGGGAACCACGCGCCGCCATCCGGGGCCGTCTTCCGCGACCGTCCACCCCTTCTCGGCGGCGAGTTGCTTCGCCTCCGCCTCGGCGTACATGGGCCCGATCGGCTTGGTGGGGTTCTGGAAGGCCGGATCGGCGGGGTCGACTTCGACCATGGTGAGCATGGTGGCGAACGGCCGCTCGAAGGGCACCTGGTTGCCGAGCTCCTGCTCGATCATGTAGCCGATCATGCCTTCGGTCTCGGCGCCGAGCACGTCGAGCGGCGTTGCGGAGCCGGACTGCGCCGCCTGCAGCGCGAGCAGCCCCACCTGCGGTCCGTTGCCGTGCGAGATGACGATGTCGTTGCCGTCGGTGACGGGCGCGATGGCGCGCGCCGCCGCGCGCACGTTGGCGCGCTGGTTCGCGACGGTAAGCGGTTCGCCCCGCTTCAGCAGGGCGTTTCCGCCGAGTGCGATGACGATGCGGCGACGCGGCATGACGCGCTTACTCGCCGATGGTGGCGACCATGATCGCCTTGATGGTGTGCAGGCGGTTCTCGGCCTGGTCGAAGACGATGGAATGCTCCGACTCGAACACGTCCTCGGTTACCTCGAGGCCGTCGAGCCCGTACTGTCGGTAGATCGACTCGCCCACCTTCGTGTCGCGGTTGTGGAAGGCGGGGAGGCAGTGCAGGAACTTCACCTCGGGGTTCCCGGTGAGTTCGAGCACGCGGCGGTTCACCTGGTAGGGCGTCATCACCTTGATGCGCTCCTCCCATTTCGACTCCGGCTCGCCCATCGAGACCCACACGTCGGTGTACAGGAAGTCGACGCCCTTGACGCCCTCCGCCACGTCCTCGGTGAGCAGGATGCGCGCGCCGCTTCCGGCCGCGATGGACCGGCAGCGCTCGACGAGGGCGCTCTCCGGCCAGCACGAGCGCGGCGCCGCGAGGCGCACGTCCATGCCGAGGACGGCCGCGCCCGCCATGAGCGAGTTGCCCATGTTGTTGCGCGCGTCGCCCAGGTAGCAGAACGCGATTTCTTCGATGGGCCCGGGGCGGTGCTCGACCATGGTGAGCACGTCGGCGAGCACCTGGGTCGGGTGGAACTCGTCGGTCAGTCCATTATAGACGGGCACGCCGGCGTGCTCGGCCAGCTCTTCCACGACCGCCTGGCCGAAGCCGCGGTACTCGATGGCGTCGTACATGCGCCCCAGCACGCGCGCCGTGTCCTTCATGGTCTCCTTGTGGCCGATCTGCGAGCCCGAGGGCCCCAGGTAGGTGACGTGCGCGCCCTGGTCGAAGGCCGCCACCTCGAACGCGCAGCGCGTGCGCGTGGAGGTCTTCTCGAAGATGAGCGCGATGTTGCGCCCCTCGAGGCGCGGCATCTCGCGGCGCGCCTTCTTCTCCCGCTTGAGTGTCCTGGAAAGCTCGAGCAGAAACAGCAGCTCGTCCTTCGTGAAATCGAGGTCCTTCAGGAAGTGCCGGTTCTTCAGGTTGACGTTGCTCATCTGATTCTCCGCTTCTGATGTCAAATGGGATCGCGCAGGAGCGGGCACGTCATGCAGTGACCGCCGCCCCGTCCGCGACCCAGCTCCGAGCCGTCGATGGTGAGCACCTTGACGCCCGCCTTGCGCAGGCGCTTGTTGGTGTACTCGTTCTTCGAATAGGCGACGACCACCCCGGGCTCGATGGCCACGAGGTTGTTGCCGTCGTCCCACTGTTCGCGCTCCGCCTGGTATTCGTCCCCGCCCGTCCCGATCACGCGCAGCTTCTTCACCTTGAGGACGTCGGCCACTGCTTCTAGGAAATTCTTCTCCTCGCTGATGTCGATCTGCCCGGGCTTGTCGCCGGGACGCAGGCTGAAGGCGCGGATCTTGTCCGCCACCTTCGGGTAGAGCGTCACCGCGTCGCGGTCCACCATGGTGAAGATGGTGTCGAGGTGCATGTGCGCGCGGTCCTTCGACATCTGGCAGGCGATGACGCGGTCGGCCGCCTCGTAACGGAACATGGACTGCGCGAGCCGCTCCACCATCTGGGCGGTGGTGCGCTCGCCGATGCCCACCAGCACCGCCTTGTTGCCGATCGGCATCACGTCGCCGCCCTCCAGCGAGGCGCGGCCCCAGTCCTCCTGGATGAAGCGCCCCTGCTCGTCCTGGTCGGGGTACCAGAACTCGAAGTCCGCGTCGGCGAACATCGGGTGCCAGTTGTAGATGGCGGCCACGTGCACCACCTCGAGCTGGCGAGCCTCGAAGAACATGGGGTTGAGCGAGACGCCGTTGTAGATCCAAGACGACGCGTCGCGCGTGAAGATGGAGTTCGGCAGCGGAGGCAGCACGAAGTCGAACGGGTTCATGGTGGCGAGGGTGAGCGAGTGCTTGCGCAGGAACTCGTCCTGGATCTCCACGCGCGCGAGTCCCCCGATGAGAATGGAGGAGAGGCGCCGCGGGTCCATCTCCATGAGGTAGGCGCGGAAGTCCTTCACCAAGGCTGCGCCCACCGTGAGCCGCGTAACCGTCTTGTCGATGACGAACGACCGCGCCTCCGGGATGCGCAGCACCTCGGCGAGCAGGTCGTCCAGGTAGTACACCTCGACGCCGCGCCGCTCCAGGTGTCCCACGAACTTGTCGTGTTCGCCGCGGGCCTTGCGCACCCACAGGACGTCGTCGAACAGGAGTTCCTCACAGTTGGACGGGGTCAGGCGGCGCAGACTCAGGTCGGGGCGATGGACGAGGACCTTGCGAAGCTTGCCGACCTCGGAGTCCACGCGGTACTGGGTCATCGAATCACTCCCGGAGCTCACGCCCGGTGAGCCGGATGAACAGACTCTCGAGCGAGGGCGGCTTGATTGCGACCTCGTTCACCTGGTCGAGGGAAGCCGCCACCTCGATCAACCGGGAGGCATACGCACTCCCGCTCGGAACTGCGATGACGACCTCGCTGGCCTCGTCGAGCAGGATCTCCGCGCCGGGGAGTGTTGCGACCATGGCGCGCAGGCGTTCGCGGTCGAAGCCGCCGCGCAGGCTGAAGAGCTGCACGTCTGCGACCTCCGCGCGCAGCCCCGCGAGCGTTCCTTCCTTGATGATGTGGCCGCCGTCGATGATGCCGACGCGGTGGCACAGGCGCTCCGCCTCCTCGAGGTGGTGCGTGCTCATGAGCACCGCGGTTCCGCCCGCCGCGATCTCGCGGATGCGGTCGAGCAGCAGGAGGCGGGTCTGCGGATCGAGGCCGGTGGTCGGCTCGTCGAGGATCAGCGCCTTCGGCTCGTGCAGGATGCCGAGCACGAGGGTGAGCCGGCGCAGCATGCCGCCGGAGAAAGCGCCGGCCAGCTTGTTCGCATGATCGGAGAGCTCGATCCAGTCCAGCAGCGCGCGCGACCGCTCACGAAGTGCCCGCGATTCGACGCCGTACAGCGAGCCGAAGAACATGCAGTTGGCGAGCGCGCTCAACTCCTCGATCACGATGGACTGCTGGGGGACGACGCCGAGGATGCGACGCGCCGGAAGGGGCTCGCGGACCACGTCGTGGCCGCCGATGCGCGCTTCGCCCGACGACGGCGCCACCAGGCCGGAGAGGATGTTGATCGTGGTCGACTTGCCGGCGCCGTTGGGGCCGAGCAAGCCGTACACCTCGCCGGGTGCCACCTGGAAGGAAACGTCGCGCACGGCCTCGACTTTCCCGTAGGTTTTGGTTAGACTGCTAACTTGTATCATGATTTGAAGTTGCTCGCGCGGGCAATCCCGGGAGTATAGGGGGAGCGGGCAGCGCCGGTCAAGCGAGGCCGGCAAGCGCAGACGATGAAACGACGCCATCGCATACTCTTTGCCGCCGCGGTGATCACCGTGGCCCTGGTGCTCGGGGAGGCGCTCGTGTGGTGGGCCAGCCCGTCCGAGTACCTGTATCCGCGCTACCAGTTCTCGGGGGAGTACGGGCTGCTCCCGTTTCCGAACGTCACGATGGTCCACGGGATTCCGCGGAGGTTCCAGTACCGCTATACGGTGGGGGACATGGGTTGCCGGGGCGACGTGCCGCGGCCGGGGGAGGTCAGCGGCCCCGCGGTGGTGACGCTGGGTGACTCGTACGCGTTCGGGATGGGCGTCGCCGACGGCGAGGAGTTCCCGGCGGTGATGCGCCGCGCCCTCGCCGGCTCGGCGGAGGTCGTCAATCTCGGCTCGCCGGGATGGGGACTGACGCAGGAGATCCGGCGCTTCGTCGAGACGGGCGAGGCGTACGATCCCGGCGTCGTCGTTCTGCAATTCTGCTCCAACGACCCGGACGACAACCTCGCCAACCGGGTGACGCGCCTGGAGGACGGCGCGTTCACCTTCGTGTCGAGCGAGAACTCGCTCAACTGGATCAAGAAGTACCTGTCGCGCTCGTTCGTGCAGCGCACGCAGCTCTACAACTTCCTGCGCACGCGCGCATCGCGCGCCGTGCTCGCGCGCATGGCCCGGCGCGAAGAGGCGCAGCTTGTGGCCGCGGCGCCCGTTTCCGGCGGGGAGGGCGGCCCCACCGCGAAGGAGCGTGTCCACAATCACCTGCTGGAGGCCTTCGCGGAGCGCCTGCACGCGGACGGCCGCGTGCTGATCCTCATCTCGGTGGACGGACAGCTCGGGCAGTTCCCGGGCATCGAGCGCGCCGTGCACGATCTGGACGCGCGCGGGCTGCTCCGTTACGCGGAAGCGCGCGACTGGCTCGCGGGGCTCGCGCCGTACCAGTCGCCCGAGGGGCACGTGTGGGGGACGTCCGCGCACGCGGCCATCGGCGAGGGACTCGCCGTCGTGGTCCGCGACATCCTCGCGGAGGCCGGCTCCGCCCCCATCGGCACGAACCGATGACGCCCCAGATCGAAATCATCCACGAAGACAACCACCTCCTGGGCATCGTCAAGCCCGCGGGTCTCCTGGCGCAGGGCGATCGCACGGGGGACCCGACCGCGCTCGCGCAGGCGCGCGAGTACGTGCGCGAACGCTACCGCAAACCCGGCGACGTGTACCTCGGGCTCGTGCACCGCATCGACCGGCCCGTGTCGGGAGTCATGGTGTTCGCGCGAACGTCCAAAGCCGCGTCGCGCCTGGCGCGCGCGTTTCACGACCGCGTCGTGGAGAAGTCCTATCTCGCGGTGGTGGTGGGAACCGTTCCCGGCGACGCGGGTGAGCTCACCGGCTACATCGAGAGAACGCACACGCGCTCGCGCATGGCGGGGGAGGAAGGCGCGAGGGCGCGCGCGGCCTCGCTCGCGTACCGCGTGCTCGGGCATGCGGAGCTGTCGCTGCCCGCCCGGGACCGGCGCGGGACATCGTCCGCCGTGGTCCGGGACGTAACGCTGTTGGAGGTGATCCCGCGCACGGGCCGCCACCACCAGATCCGGTTGCAGCTGTCCGCGGCGGGCTTCCCGATCGCGGGGGATCTGAAGTACCGCGCGCCCGCACCGCTGCCCGACCGCGCCATCGCGCTGCACGCGTCGCGCCTGCGTTTCCCGCACCCGGTGCGCGACGAATCGATCGAGCTCGCGGCACCGCCCCCGGCGGTGGTCCCGTGGACGTTGTTCCGCCGCGCCATCGAGCGCTGTTTCAGTCCCGCGTCTCCATAGCGAGGATCGCCCCTTCGCGCACGCCGCCCCCGGCGACGTGCACCACGCGCTTGCGCCACATCGTCATGCACGCCAGCACCACCGCGATCCCGGCCGGGATGATGTCGGCGCGATCGGGCGGAAGGCCCGGCAGGAGCCGGCGTTCCGCGACGGTGCGCGCGAGACACTCGCGCTCGATGCGGCGCAGGTCCGAGAAGCGCAGGGTTCCGTCCCGCTGACTGCGCGTGGAACCGCGGCGCATCATGGCGAGCGCGGTGGTCGCCGACCCTCCGACCGCGACGAACGCCGCACGCGGCGCCAGATCGGAGAGGCGCCCCATGACGCGCATGAGGGCGCGGTCGATCTCCCGCTTCATGCGCGCGTACTCCGCGGGGTGGATGGGATCGTGATGGAGGTGGCGTTCCGACAGGCGCAGTGCGCCGAGAGGGAGCGAGCGCGCGGCGAGGATGGTCGTGCCGCGCGCGGCGACGAACTGCGCC
>DASTOO010000349.1:0-2451 GCA_035762505.1 Candidatus Krumholzibacteriia bacterium | reverse complement strand
CCAGCGACTGCGGCGGTCCCGGCGGGAGGTTATCGACGGAGTGTCCGCTGTCGGGCGCGGAATCGAAGTAGACGAGCGGGTTTGGCGTCATCGCCGAGACGAAGAAGTGCGACCAGCACGGGTCGCCGTTCTTCGGCGTGTCGCACAGCGTGGACGCGACGAACTGGTAGATGTCGTCGCCGCGCGCAGGCACGGTGGCGATGTAGTCCCAGCCGTCGAGGTGGCGCACACGATCGCCCGGCTCCACGGCGGAGGCGGGCAACGGCTGAGACACGAGAGGCTGGTTCTGGCGGCGGTAGATTCCGTAGCCGGTGATCACATATTGCTGATTGGGAGCGTCATAATCGGCGCGTTCCCAGCGAATTCGCACCTGTCCGCCCTGGTCGTCGGGCACGTCCAGGATGGTCAAGATCACCGGCTCGACGACTGGTGTCGGCGGTGGTGGGGGCGGCGCGATATCGCAGTTGGTTGAAAACGCGCCGACCAACAGGCCACACGGACTGTTGGCCGGTGCCGCGGGTGATTGCAGCGAAATCGTGAAGTCGCCATTGACCGCATCGCAGAAGACGGGGTCCAGAACGAGTTCGGACGCGTCGAGGTCCGCACCGGACATCGCTCCGGCGGCATTGTTGAAGAAGACGTTGCAGGTGTGCGCATTGTCGACGTAGGGCAGGCCGAACGCGTAGAACGCCAGCCCCACGGTCTGTTCCTCGCCGTAGAAGATGTTGCGCGTGAGCGCGATGTCCGGGCTGTCCTGCATGAGAACCGAGCCCCAGGTCTCGCTTCTGCTCGAATAGAACGTGCTGGATGCAACACCCCCCGTCGAAACGTAGGCGTATATGGCGCCCGCGGTGGTTGCGTCGTTATCGACATAGAGGCACTCAGCTATATCCAGCCGACTGTGGTCCACCGCGGTTGCTCCGGCGCCCAACCCGCCTGTATTGTTTATGAATGAACAACGGGTGAACCGCATCGTTGAACTGAGGATGGCGATACTGGCACCGCCATTCTTTGCCGCCTGGTTGCCAATGAACGTGCAGTCATACGCCTCAATCATCGACCCCGCATCGCGGGTGAAAAGAGCACCACCGTCGAAATCGGAAACGTTGTCCTCCATGACGCAGTTCCGCATGGTGAGTGTGGCGCCGGCCTGGCAACGGATCGCGCCGCCGCCGCTGACGTGGTAGCCGCGGCGGAAGGTGAAGCCGTCGACCGAGTGCCCCGTACCGCCCCGAAACCAGAGAGGGTAATGCGTGTTCTCGCCGTCCACGATGGTCGCGGCAGCGCCGTCGGTGGACATGAAGGACAGGGTGACGTATACGTCGACCTGCTCCGGATAAGTCCCGGGGCCCACCTCGATGACGTCACCGGCGGCGGCAGCCGCCACTGCGGCGCCAATCGTCGTAAAATCACCTGAGCCATCCTGCCTGACCCGGTGGGTGGTTGCACTGTCTGCGGCGAGAGGAGTCGTGCCCACGATAATCGCAGCGGCGATGAGGAGCACGATACATCGAGCGGAGTTCATGACGAGCCTCCCGAGTATGTAGTGAGGCCCTGAGTGTATCACGTACAGCGAGCCTTGAACACCGGAAAGGCCTCAGGAGCGCCGGCAAATGACGAGAACGGCGGTCGACAGGAAGGGGATGCGTGTGCGGTCGCCGCGGAAAACGGCCGCCCGCAACAGGCGTTGCACGCCTGGATTTCGAATCACATCCATGGGTGCGGTTATGTACAGCGAATGCTCGACCGTGAAACCGGCTTTCCCCAGCCTGGCTACGATCTCGCGCCGCGAGTAGATGCGGGCCCGGGCCCAGCGGTCGTGCAAAGGCCGCGGCAGCCAGCTGAAGAACGGCACCCGGTTCCACTTGAGGAGCGGGAGCGCCGCGCCGTGGGTCTCGAATATCCACCAGCGGTTGGGAACCGACATGGCCAGCATCCCGCCGGGTCTCAGCACGCGTAGTAGTTCGCTCAGCGCCTTCGCTTCGTCATCGACGTGTTCGAGCACTTCGAACGAGATGGCGTAGTCGACGGAGCGGGATTCGATCGGGATGCTCGTCCCGTCGTAATGGAGCGGCACCACGCGGTCCGACAGACCCGCCGCGCGAGCGGACTGTGCCAGCGTGCCGAGCGAGCCCTCATCGATGTCGACCGCGAGCGTCTTCCGGAAGTGCGGAGCGAACAGCAGGGTCTGCGTACCGGTGCCGCAGCCGAAGTCCAGGAGCACATCGCCGCGCGGTGGTGCCAGGTGGGTCACGAGCCGATGCCGGCGCACGATGAGGAGATCCGTTGACTCGGCGGACTTGCCGCGCGCCAGGTGGGCGGGAGCGGATGGGCTCGACATGGAGCGAGTGTATGTCAGTCATCCGGGCCCGTCAACGCGCGCGGAAACAGCGAAGCGCCCCGGGACGATCACCCGGGGCGCTCACCCTTGATCTTGTGAGCGGCCAGGCC
>DASTOO010000348.1:0-3805 GCA_035762505.1 Candidatus Krumholzibacteriia bacterium | reverse complement strand
ACCAGCCTGGGCGGCGTCGCAGCCACAATGGGCGGCGTCGGCCCCGGCCTGGGAATGGTGGGGCCGCTGGACAACTATGGCCATTTCCCCCCGCTGGCAAAGTGGATATTCTCATTCCTGATGCTGCTGGGCCGACTGGAGATCTACACGCTGGTGATCATCGCGAACCCGGCTTTCTGGAGAAAATAGCCGCCCGCTCCCATGCGCCTGTCGCGTATCCTCCATATTCTCGGCGCACTACTGATGTTCCTCGGCGTGACGATGCTCCTGCCGCTTCCGTTCTCCTTCTATTACGGCGCGGGCGACCACGTGTCGCTGATCGCTTCGGCCGCGGCGGCGACCCTCGCGGGCTTTCTGCTGCGACGCTTCACGCGCCTCGACGGCGATCTGCGGCACCGTGAGGCGTTCGTCATCGTGTCACTGACGTGGATTTCGTTCTCCTGCTTCGGCACGCTGCCGTATGTGATCTCGGGCGCGATTCCGTCCTTCACGGACGCGTTCTTCGAGACGGCCTCGGGGCTCACCACCACCGGGGCGTCGATCCTCACCGATATCGAGGCGGTCCCCAGAGGCATTCTCTTCTGGAGGTCGCTGACACACTGGATCGGCGGCATGGGCATCATCGTGATGTCGCTCGCCGTGCTCCCGTTCCTCGGGATCGGGGGCATGCAGCTCTACAAGGCCGAGCTGGCGTCCGCAGCCGACCGTCTGACACCGCGGGTCACGCAGACCGCCAAGATCCTCTGGGGCGTATACGCGGGAATGACCGGCCTCGAGGCGGTTCTCCTGATGATCGGCGGAATGGATCTCTTCGACGCGCTGTGTCACTCCTTTTCCACCCTTGCGACCGGCGGCTTCTCGACGCGCAACGCCAGCATCGCGGCCTTCGAGAGCGCGTACATCGACTATGTGATCACGATCTTCGCATTCGCGTCGGGCGCCAACTTCTTCCTCCACTACCGGCTGATGCGCGGGGGCGATTTCCGCGGCTACTTGCGCAACGCGGAGTGGCGGTCGTACGCGCTCATCGCCGGCCTCGCCGTGACCATCGCGTTCGCCTCGGTGGTCACGAGCTACGACAACGCCGAGCGCGCCTTCCGCGATTGCTTCTTCCAGGTAGTCAATCTGATGACGACCACCGGGTTCGTGATCGCCGACTACGAGCAGTGGCCCTATCTGGTCCAGTTCCTCCTGCTCCTGCTCATGCTCATCGGCGCATCGGGCGGCTCGACCGGCGGCGGCATGAAGGTTGTCCGGGTTCACGTGCTGTTCAAGTTCGTCGTCCGGGAGGTAACGCGACTCCTGCACCCGCACGCGGTGGAGCCGGTGCGTCTGGGAAAGGATGCGATGGAGCGCGACACCGTGGCAAACATCCTCGGTTTCGCCATCCTGTACGCGGCGACCTTCGCCGCGGGAGCGCTCCTCATGACCGGCATGGGCTACAACATCGAAACGTCGATCGGCGCCTCGGCGGCTTGCCTGGGGAACGTCGGCCCGGGGCTCGGTGACGTCGGCCCCATGGACAACTACGGCCATCTCCCCCACGCCGCCAAGTGGCTCCTGTCCCTTCTCATGCTCCTGGGCCGGATCGAGATCTATACGCTCGTGATCCTCTTCTTCCCATCGTTCTGGAAGAAGTGACGCGCGGGCCCGTTTCGTCTACTCTCCGTCCCATGAAGGCGCCCGCGCTCACCCGCACGCTCCTCCTCGCCCTGGTTTCGGTGGGCATCGTGTTCGTCCTCGTCGAGATCATGCTCCGCGTCGTCGCGCCGTTTCCCAACCCCTATGGCGACCCGGGGCGTCTCGGGGTCAATCAATACATCCGCTTCGAGTATCCGCGACATTACGCGGCCGTGACGGAGGCGGAGGCCGGCCTCCCCGGCCTGTCCGGCCGGAATCGATTCACCACCAACAACATGGGCTTCCGCGGCGGTGAGCTGGTGCGGCCCAGGCCCGCCGGCGAGTTTCGCGTGTTCCTGGTCGGGGGGAGCACGTTCGAGTGCTTCTATCTCGACGACCACGTCGAGATCGGGCGCGTCGTGCAGAATGAGCTGCCGCCCCTCTCCGACGGCCGGGCCGCGAAGGTCTACAACGTCGGTCTCTCCGGAGCGGCAAGCGACGATCATCTGGCGATGATCGGCCAGCGCCTCGTCCACCTGGAACCGGACCTGATCGTGGTGTTCGCCGGGATCAACGACCTGACACGATCGAACTTCGACTTCGACTACCTCCACTATGTCGATACGCGCCTGGTCCGCGAGCGCCCCTGGCACAAGCGCTTCGCGATGAACTTCCAGATCACGCGGCGGCTTCACCGGCTGAAGACCCGCATGGCGCCCGACGCGCGCACGCTGCAGGAGTCGAGGCCCCTCGTCACCAACTACGCGGGTCGAGTCGGCCTGCAGCGCACCGGGGTCGGACCGGCGACACCGCCGCGCACGGACGAGGCGAGCTACGCGCGGAACCTCCGCTCCATCGCGGGTATCGCGCGCGCGAACGGCTTCGGCCTCGTCTTCATGACCCAGCCGTCCACCTGGAACAGCACCGTGGACGCGCAGGCGCGCGAGTGGTCGTGGATGCGCTACCGGGACGGCGTCACCTACGGTGAGGCGGAGATGGATGCCGCGCTGGAGCGCCTCAACGACACGCTGCGTGCGGTGGCCGGCGAGAACGGCGTCCCGGTGTGCGATCTCGTCGCGGTGCTGCCGAAGTCGCTCCAGTACTTCTACGACGACTGCCACTTCACCCCGGCCGGCGCGGCGGAAGCCGGAAAGCACCTCGCCGGGTGCATTGTCGGTTGCTGCTTCGGGGCATCCCATCACGACTCAAGTGTAAGCACGCCCACACACCGCGAGCCTTAATTCGCGCGACTGCAAATGGTTAGTTCGCGAGGCTCGTGCACCGCGCGCGGGCCGGCCCGCAAAGTGCCAAGATTCGCAATCAGTTAGGCCAACCGGCCGGCACCCCGTTGTGGAAAACACCCGACGCCGAACTTGTCCCGTCGCCATAACATAATGCTAATCAATGAATTGAACGTGAGGGCAAGGGCGCGGGACTTATGCACAGGAAGCCCCTCGGATGTGGAAAACCGGGCGGCGCCGAGGCCAAGAAAAAACGCCCCCGGTGCAAACCGGAGGCGCTTTTCTTCGGCTCAGTTCTCGGAGAAGGACTAGCGGATGCCAGCCGGCTCCGGCTTCTTCTCGTCCTTGCGAGCCCAATCCTTGTTGCTGCTGGTGTCCGCGTGGGACACCGTGGTGCTGGTGCTCGTGCTGGTGCTCGTCGCCGTTCCCATCTTGCAGTTCCCCTCGAAGAACACGCCCTCGTCGATCACCAGACGTGCGGTCTGGATGTCGCCCTCGACGTGCGAACCGCTCTGCAGCTCGATCTTGTTCGAGGCGGCGATGTTGCCGACCAGCTTGCCACCGATCACGGCGTTCTTGACCTTCACATCCGCCTTCACCACACCCGTCTTGCCGATGATCAGGGTTTCGGGGCAGGAGATCGAGCCCTCGAAGTGCCCGTCGATGCGCATCGTGCCCTGAATCTCAATGTCACCCTTGATCTTGCAGCCCTGGCCGAGCATCGAGTTCAACGTGGCCTGGCCGGTCGTGATTCCCTCGTCCTTACCAAACATGACTTTCGCCTCCTCGTTCAATTGAGTCGCCTTGAAGCCAGACTTCAGCATGAGTTCCGGACCCTTCTTCGTTTGTTCGCGAGTGATTGGCCGCTAGTTCAGCAGGTACTTCCGCGGATCGACCGGCACACCATTCTCGCGCACTTCGAAATGAAGATGCGGGGCCGTGCT
>DASTOO010000347.1:0-3848 GCA_035762505.1 Candidatus Krumholzibacteriia bacterium | reverse complement strand
CCGCAAGTCGATCACCATCACCACCGAGTTCCCGGCCGTGTCGCGCGAGGTCGTCCTCGACGCGGATCGCATCACGCAGGTCCTGATCAACGTCCTCAAGAACGCCATCGAAGCCAGCCAGCCGCACGACGTCATCACCGTCTCGGTCTCCTTCGCTCAGGAGGCGCCCGACGTTCTGTTTGACGCGGTGGGTGATTTTGCTATCATCCGGGTGCGCGACAACGGGTTGGGCCTCACGGAGGAGGACAAGCTGCGCGTGTTCGAGCCGTTCTTCACCAAGAAGAGCGGCGGTACCGGGCTGGGTCTGTACGTGACCCACAGCATCATCGAGCGTCACGGCGGCTACATCTACGTCGACAGCGAGTACGGCGTGGGGACGACGTTCTCGATCTATCTACCCGTAAAGCAGGTGCATCATGGAGACTCCCGTGAAGTCGGTCATTCTGTTGGTGGATGACCAGGACACGATCCGGTTCTTTCTCGAGAAAACGCTGAAGCAGGAAGGCTACGAAGCCGTTACCGCGCGCACCGGCGCCGAGGCCATCGCCAAGGCCCGCGCCGTGGTGCCCGACCTCGTCCTGCTCGACCTCAAGCTGCCCGATATGGACGGCCTCGAGGTGCTGCGGCGCATCAAGGAGATATTCCCCGAGATCGGCGTCGTCATGATCACCGCCTTCGGCGACATCGAAACCGCCGTCAACGCGATGAAGAACGGCGCGTTCGACTTCGTCAGCAAGCCCATCAACCTCGACCAGCTCCTTATGGTCATCAAGAAGGGCCTCGACAGCGAGCGCCTGAACCGCGAGGTCCTCCAGCTCAAGCGCCAGATGGATCCCGAGGTCGGCTTCGACTACATCCTCGGCGAGAGCCCGTCCATGAAGCGCGTCTACGACGTCATCCAGCAGGTCGCCAAGAGCGACACCACCACGGTCCTGATCGAGGGGGAGAGCGGCGTGGGCAAGGAGATGGTGGCGCGGCTCATCCATCGCTACTCCAACCGCGCCAACAAGCCCTTCATGGACATCAACTGCGCGAGCCTGCCGGAGACCCTGCTCGAGAGCGAGCTGTTCGGCTACGAAAAGGGCGCGTTCACCGACGCCAAGGGCCAGAAGCAGGGACTGCTGGAACTGGCCAACCGTGGGACACTCTTCCTGGACGAGATCGGAGAGATGAGTCTCACCATCCAGGTGAAGCTGCTGCGCGTGCTGGAGCGGATGGAGTTCCGGCGCCTGGGTGGCACCCAGGACATCAACATCAGCGTGCGCGTCGTCTCCGCCAC
Organism: Candidatus Krumholzibacteriia bacterium; assembly: GCA_035762505.1. Lineage (GTDB taxonomy): Bacteria > Krumholzibacteriota > Krumholzibacteriia > WVZY01 > JAKEHA01 > JAKEHA01. Next base: position 2,569 of record DASTOO010000347.1, on the reverse strand, counting down.
CAACCGGGATCTGCAGAAGGAGGTGGACGAGCAACGCTTCCGCGCCGACCTGTTCTACCGGCTTAAAGTGGTGCCGATGTACATTCCGCCGCTGCGCGAGCGCAAGGAGGATCTCCTCAAGTTCGCCAACTACTTCATCAACATGTTCAACGTGAAGTTCAGCAAGAACTTCACCCAGATTTCCGACGAGGCCCGCCTGGTGCTCCTCAACTATCCGTGGCCGGGGAACATCCGCGAGCTCAAGAACGTGATCGAGCGGGTGGTGCTCCTGGAGAACGGTCCGGTCGTGCGGCGCGAGATGCTCCCGTTCGTCGACCAGCGCGCGGATGACGGAACGGTGGGGCGCAGGCTCGACTCCATCCTCGCCGCACCCCTCCCCGAGGACGGGATCGACTTCGAGTCCATCGTGAGCGACGTGGAGCGCGCCCTGATCCTCAAGGCGTCCGAGGAGTCCGGTTGGAACCAGAGCCGCACCGCGCGGCTCCTCAACGTGAAGCGCGACAAGCTGCGCTACCGGATGAAGAGCTTCAACATGGGCGATGAGAACGAAGTTCCCACCACCAGTTGACGCGCCCGCCGTCGTGCTGTGCATGACGATTGCGCTCCTCGCGGCGGGGGGCTGCGGCTACAGCACGACCTCGCGGACGGCGAAGGACATCAAGTCCATCCACGTCCCGTTCTTCGAGAACCAGACGGCGGAGCCGAACCTCGAGCTCTCCGTCACCGACCGCATCATTCAGAACCTCGTCAACGACAACACGCTGAAGGTGGTGCCCGAAGACGCGGCGGATGCCATCCTCGACGGCCAGATCACGGAGTTCCGCAACCGTCCGTTCTCATTCAATCAGGACTTGAATGCAGAGGAGTATATCGTTGTTATTAAAGTAGTTGTGACGCTATTCAACCGCAAGACGAACGAACCGATCTGGCAGAACCGCGCCATCGAGGGCAACGGGTCCTACTTCGTCGAGCAGGTCGCGGACGGGCGGACGTTCGACGACGCCGTGGCCGAGAGCCTGGAAGAGATCACCAACCAGATCCTCAACCTGACTGTCCAGGACTGGTGACCCGTGCCGTCGCGCCTGCAGGGCTACAAGAAGCTGTTCGATGAGGTCCGACAGGGGCGTCTGAAGCCCCTCTACTTCCTGCACGGCCCCGAGGAGTACATGAAGAGGGAATTCGTGCGCGAGCTCGTCCACGCGGCGCTCCCCGGAGGCGACCGCACCTTCAACCTCGACATCGTGTACGGAGAGGAGTTCGACGCGCAGGGCTTCGACGACCGTATGCAGGCGTTCCCGCTCTTCTCGGCGCGGCGCGTCGTCGTCCTCAAGAATTTCGAGGCGCTCTCGCCGTCCAACCGCGAGCGCCTGGTCGAGCGCGCGCAATCCATTCCCGACGGGCTGACCCTCGTGGTCGAATCCTCCGTGGCGCGCCCGGAGACGGCCGCGCACAAGCGCCTCGCGGCGCTCGCCGGCGCCGCCGGCGTCGCGTTCGCGTTCGATACGCTCGACGAAAGCGAAACCCTGGAGCGCGTCCTCGGGCGTTTCCGCCGCGAAAACGTTCAGATCGACCCGGACGCGCTCGACCTTCTCATCGAATCGGTGGGGACACAGCTCATCGACCTCGCCAACGAAGTCGACAAGATCCTGCTCTCGGTACCCGCGAACGGAAAGGTGACGCGCGAGGTGGTGTCGTCCGTGGTCGGGCGTTACCGCACCGACAGTCTCTTCTCGGTACTCGACGGTGTCGGCGCGACGGCGCCGGCCACACTCATTCCGCGCGTCGCGAGCCTGATCGAGTCGGGGGAGGAGCCGGTGTTCGTGGTGGCGCTGATGCTGCGCCGCGTCGTCTCGCTGCTGGAAGTCCAGGCCCTCGTCGCCGAACGCGGCCGGGCGGTCTCGAACGACCGGGCGCTGGCCGCGGAGCTGGCCGCGACCAGCAGCCCGTTCTACGCGGGAAAGCTCCGCGATCAGGCCGCCCGGGCCCCGCGGGCGAAGCTCGAGGCGCTGCTCGCGAACCTGCGCTGGGCCGACGCCAAGCTCAAGTCGACCTCGCTCGACGGCCGGGGACTGATCGAGGAGGCCCTGCTCGCCTGCCACGTCGGGAAAACCCTTGCCACAGCGTCGCTTTCCCCGTAGATTGAGCGCCTGAAAAAGCCGCCGGAGATCGGCCGCCGTGGGGAGGGAAGCCGCGATTCCACCGTCCCGCGTCCGCCGCGCCGCGGGCGGCGGAACGGAACCTGCCATGGATCGCGAACTCCGTATCAACGCGCGCGGACTCTCCCGGCCCGGGCCGCGTCTCATGGTCGAGGCCGCCCTGGAGAAGGGCCGTCCCGATCTGCTGCGCGTGGTGGTGAGCGGCCGCGACGCCGCGGAGGACGTCGGGGCGTTCCTCGTCTCCGCGGGCGCCGCCGTCGAGATCGACACGGTGGGCGACGAGATTCACGTGCTCGCCCGATTTCCATCCCGCTGAACGAGAACGGCGTCCCCGCACCCGGAGACCACGGATCATGGCCAGGTATCCTCACGCCGAGATCGAAGCCAAATGGCAGGAGCGCTGGGCCCGCGAC
>DASTOO010000346.1:0-2099 GCA_035762505.1 Candidatus Krumholzibacteriia bacterium | reverse complement strand
CACGTGCGGCGCTGCCATGCTGGTCCCGGAGGACTCTACGTAGACCGCCGTCTCCGGCGCCCCGGCAATCACGGCGTCGCGTTTCGCCCCCGCGGCGCAGGACGTGATGCGCTCGCCCGGTGCGACGAGGTCCGGCTTCCGCCGCCCATCGCCGGTCGGGCCCTTCGAGGAGAAGTACGAGACGCCGTACGTGTGCGGCATGTCGCGGTGCGTCGCCCCCACTGTGATGGCGCCGTCCGCGTTGCCGGGGTCGTTGATCGTCATGGGCAGTCCGAACTTCGTGGGCGCCTCGAACAGCGCGACCACCTCGCCGTACCCGGAGTTGCCGGCGGCCGTGACGACGACCACGCCGGACCGCACGAGCTTGTCGACCTCCTGGCAGAGCGGGCTCTGTCCACACGCGAACCATTCGGCGTCGAACTCGTACCCCACGCTGAGGTTGACGCCGTGGATGCGCATGACCTTGTCGCTCTGCGCGTTCACCTCGCGGACGTACGCCAGCGCCTTGATGATCCGGCTCACCCGCTGCTCGCGGCTCCCGCCTCCGTGCAGGACCTTGAGGCTGACGAGCCGTGTCCTGGGCGCCATCCCGGTCAGCGTCGACGGGTCCACCGTGCGGGGCACGCGCAGCGGCTCGCGGGGATTCTCAACGTTGTAGCGGTTCTCGGTGACCCGCAGTTCGCGTTCCGGCTTCTCCTTCAGCCACCCGTCGATCCCGCCGCCAGCGATGATCCCAGCGACGTGGGTGCCGTGTCCTAACTCGTCGACGAGTGCACCGTCGGGCACGGGCTCACCGTTCGTGGGGAACGTGCGGTGGAGGTCGCGCACCTCGTCGGCGCTGAGGGTCTGGTAGCTCGCGAAGTGCCCGTGCGTTTCGTCGACGCCGGAGTCGACGACGGCCCAGACAATGCGGTCGCCACTGGCGTTGAACGCACGCCGCGCGGCGTCCGCCTTGATCGTGAGCCCGGAAGCGTCGATGAACGGCTTCACCGGGAAGTCGGGCCAGATGCGGTACGTGCTGCGGCGGGACCAGACGATCGGAGCCGCGTCGGCGGAGACCAGCCGCTTCATCTGGTTCATAGTCAGCTCGCCGGTGGCGTACGCGCCCGCGAGCCTGGACGGAGGATCGCCGCCGGTGACCCTTACCCAGAGCCGCTCAAGCTCGCGGAACGCTGGCCCTGGCCCGCCCGCGTACTTGAGGTTCAGCTCGACCATGACCGGCATGGGGGTGTCGTCGTCGGATGGGAAGTCCATCCGCCGCCGCTCGCTGGGGTCCCGCAGCGGCTGCGAGATCACCCCTGAGGTGACGAGCAGTTCGGTGTCCGCGCCCGCTGGCGCGCCCTCGGTCCTATCAGGAGGCCGCTCGCGTTCGACCTCGTCACGAACCTCCGCCGCGCGTGCGTTGCCCGCTTTCGTGAGCGCGGGTCGCTCGGCGCCCCTGACCAACTTTTGGTCCCGGAGTGCCCGGAGTGCCTCGCGGACGTGTTCGTGCCAGCGCGGTTCGCGCGCTCCGTACACGCGGTCCTCGGGCGCGAACCGGTCCGCGAAACGGACGGCGACCTCCTGGATCACCACGAGCTCTGACTCGCCCTGGCTGCCGTCCAGGCCGGACAGTGCTACCAGCGTCCTGCCGATCCACGGGCCGTTCTCGCTGGTGCTGTTTGGCTCGCTCATGGCCCTGCCCAGTTCGGTGCCGGTGACGGTGCGCAGGGGCGACGCCGCAGGCACTACTAAATGGAGACCGGCCCCCCGAAAGCCCCACCGGGGATGTTCTCAATGCGTGTCCGCACTGTCAACGGTGAGTAATGGAACGATTACGGCACTGTGCCCATTGCCGGTTAATTTAGTTGGTCCGCCGGTCGCGGAACGCGGCGAGCAGCCGCTCGCGCCGCTCGTCCTTGAGGTCGGCGGCGGGCAGTTCGCCGAGGGTTCGCACCGTCACCTGGATTTGTTCCAGGTACCGGGCGCATCCGTCACATAAGGCCAGGTGTTCGACGAAGCGCTGCTCGTTGTCCGGATCGAGCTTGCCCTCCAGATACGCGGTAACGAGCTCCACGAACTCGTTGCAGTTGAGATCGCTCATCGGCGGGCACCTTCAG